>NZ_CP021248.1:1585000-1777500 GCF_017309955.1 Novosphingobium sp. KA1
CCCTCATGGCGATCGTCGCGAAATGTTCGTCCTCAGCCACTTCCCACAGCACCGCGACGGGCTTCAGCGCCATGCCGCCATAGGGTTCGAGCGGGTTGGGCGCGAGCCGGGTCCAGATCACGAAGCCGTCGCTTGCCGGATCGCCCGAGGCCACACCCAGCGTGAAGGGATCGCTGCCGAATTTCGGATCGGCCATGAGGTTGCGCGGATAAGGGCGCTCCTGCCCGAAAGCTGTAAACGGCAGGGTGCCGATCAGGCCGGCACCGCCGGCACCGAGCAACTGAAGGGCGTGGCGACGATCGAAGGGGCGCATGGGCTGGCTTTCTGCAGGGATCAGTCGGAAAGGCGGGTCTAGAGCAGTTTCCGGTCAACGGATTATAAGGTGGATGAAGGCGGTGCGGCCGTAATCGTCCACCTCGGTGTAGTGCTGGAGCTTGTCGCCCATCAGCCACTTCGGCTTCTCCCCCAGCACGTTGTAGAACTCGTACTTGAGTGTTGCGAACGAGGTGATCTTCTGGGTGAGGCTGAGGTCCACCGTGCCATAGCCCGCACGGCCTTCGTCCAGCCAGGGCGAGGCGCCGACGCTCTCGAGATACTTGCCGCGATAGTTGTAGCGCGCGGTGAAGGCGCTGCGCAGGAACGGGGTGTGCCAGGTCACCCCGGCATTGGCGAGGATCTCGGGCTGATAGAGCATCCGGTCGATGCTGCGGGTGCCGCTGTCGCTCACCACGTCCATGTGCCCCTTCATCCAGGTCAGGTTGGCGAAGAGGTCGAACTTCTGGCCGGCAAACTTGATGCCCTTGTTCTCGATCCGGCCCTCGATACCGAAGATGCGCGAACCGGAAGCGTTGAGGGGCTGGCTGATCTTGTAGGTGGTATCGTCAACCGTCGTGTAGCTGGTGAGGTCGTAGATGTCGTCGGCGATCCACTTGGCGAAGGCACTCACCCCGAACAGGCCCTTGTCGCCGTGGAAGCCCTGCGTGAAGGTCACGTCGAGATTGGTCGCCCGGCGGGGCTTGAGGTCGGGGTTGCCCTGGCTGATCGTGCAGCCCTCGCCGCCGTCGTCGGTCTCGCCGCAGCTCACGCTGCGGGCCTGGGCGACATCGCCGGGCGTCGGGCGGCCGATGGTGCGACTGGCCGAACCGCTGAGCACGGTGCGGCGGGCCAGCCTATATTCCGCCGAGAACGAGGGCAGCGGGAAATCGTAGCCGCCGCGATTGCGGGTCATGCCATCGATCGCGCCTTCCGAGACGTAAGGCGTGTCCGCCGCAAAGCGCGTATGGTCGAGCCGCACGCCCCAGACGAGCGCCAGCCTGTCCGTTCGGTAGTGCAACGCGGCATAGGGCGTCAGCGTGGTCTCGTCATAACGATAGTCGGAGATCAGGCTGTCGTAAGCCGAATTGCTCGCATCGACCGTCAGTTCCGCCATCTTGTCGACAAAGCGATAGTCGATCCACGGCATCGCCCCGATCGCCCCCAGCGCGGTATAGTCCGGCGTGAACAGGTAGTCGGTCATGACCATGCCGGTCTTGTATTCGGTCTCGTCGAGGTTGCGGCGCAGGATCAGGTTGCGCCATTCCGCGCCGACCGCAAAACCCAGCCCGCGATCGTCCTCCTCGGCATTCCAGGTATAGTCGATGCGCGCATTGCCCATGTCCTCGCGGGCGACGCGAAACATGTCGTAGGCCGTGCTGAGGTTGTAGGTCGTCTTTGCCGGATCGAGCGCGTTCACATCGCTGAGCGAGGTCACGTAAGGCAGATTGCCCGGCCCACCGTTCGAGGCATAGGTGATATAGGCCGATTTGGGATAGGCCCGCGCGACGATCGAGTACTGGTGATTGTCGTAGAGCGCCTTGTTGTAGCCGCCCCGGATTTCGAGAACACCCGCACCGGCCTTCCACGAAAGATCGCCGATCACGCCGAACAACCGGCGGTCCCAGTTGTCGTGACGATAGCGCGTATAGATCGAATTGAGCTGCTGGCGGCCGCCGTCCTCGGTCTGGTCATAGATCGCGCTCTTGGTGTAGTAGTCCTGCTTGTTCATGGTGGAATCTTCGTAGCGGCGCCGTCCGAAGGCCATGATCGAGGCATAGAGGCTCTCGTCGGCCGACTGCCATTCGAGTTTGGCCGAACCGCCGTAAGAACGCAGCGTATTGGTATAGCTGGCATATTGCTGGTCGTACGGCACGATCAGGCCGTTCCAATTGGGATCCTGCGGGCTGGCCAGCTTCTTGCCGGCATCGCTGAAGTAGTACTTGGTTGCCTGCCAGTACTTGGCCGAGTTGCGGATGCGCTTCTGGTATTCACCGGAAAGCACGATGCCGAACTGGCCGCCGGGGCCGAAGCGATCGCTGACGACACCCTTGATGCCTTCGCCCCAGTGCGCGCCCGAACCCGTAATGGCGTTGATGTGCGCCGGTCCGCGATAGGTCGAATAGATGCCGTTCAGGTCGATCACCTTGTAGAGCCCGTCGTGATCGAAGGCGCTGCGGGTGGCGACGTTGACGACGCCGCCGATGGCGTCACCGGGAAGCTCGGGGGTAAAGCTCTTGTAGACCTCGTTTCCCGCGCTCATGTTCGAGGGCAGCAGTTGCAGGTTCACCTGCCGCGAACCATCGCCGTCCGAACCGATCGAGGCGATGGAAAGACCGTCGATGGTGGTCGCGTTGAGATTGGCGGAAATGCCGCGGATCGAGATGAAGCGCGGGGTATCGCCTTCCTCGATGCCGGTCACACCGGGCAGGGTGACCAGCTGCTCGACCACCGAGCCATCGCCGCCCGCCAGTGTCGCCACATCGTCGAACCGCACGGTATCGACCACAGCCGTCGCCTTGCGGGTCATGCGCGAGGGCACGCGGCGGGCTTCGACAAGGATCGCACCGCCACGGTTCGGCGCGGCAACCGCCGTGCCGTCACGCCGCCCCAGCGTGATGACGGTGCCGTCGATCGACATGACGTCCAGCCCGGTGCCGCGCAGCAGCCGGCCCAGCGCTTCATCGATATCCAGATTGCCCTTCACCGCATTGGTGCGCCTGCCCCGCGTCAGGTCCTTTTCGACAAGGACCTGCACCCCGGCCTGCCGCGCAAAGCTCTGGATGCCCGCGGCGGCGGGCTGGGCGGGTACATCGATCGATGCGGTGCGGGCCTCCACGGCCACGGGCGCGCAGATCGCTGCCAGCCCGGCGCCAAGCATCCATATCGAAGTACGCGAAACCGAAAACATGAAACCTCCACCTGTTGCTGCACAGGAAGAGGATCGACAAAAACAAACCCCTCACTTTTATTCAGAAAAATTTCAGATTACTATTCGATGACTATTTCATTTCCATTTGATGACACTTTAGCGTGCGTCAGACTTGCCAGCGCCTGTGCGAATTCCTGTGCCTGGCTGGTCTGGAAATAGCCGACCAGCCGGTACTGTGCCGCACGCGGGTTCCGGATGCGGATCGGGCGCAGGCTATAGCGGTTGAATTCCGCCGCCGCCTGCAGACCCGTCTCGCCATCCAGCCCGATCTCGCCCCGCCGCCAGGCCAGCGCCTGATCCACGTCCACCGCCACCGGCGGTGCCTGCACGGCGATGTCGGTGCGCAGCAGCGCCTCGTCCCCGCGCGCGATGGCCATGGGGCGTTGCCCCGAGCCGTCGACCCAGGCCAGAACCCGTCCTTCGCTGACGACCACCCGCACGCCCTGCGCGACACTGCGCACCGAAAACGCGGTGCCGGTAGCCCGCACATGCACGCGGCCCACCGTGACTTCGAACGGCCGCGCGCGGTTGTGCGCAACCCTGAACCACGCTTCCCCCTGCCGCAGCGTCAGATCGCGGCGCGCGTGCGAATAGGCAACGTCGAGCTGGCTACCGGTGTTGAGCGCGGCAAGCGAGCCGTCCGCCAGCGTGACCTGACGCTGTTCGCCGATTTCGGTGGCATAGTCCGGCGCGGTGGGCCCCAGCAGGAACAGCGCCAGTGAAGCAGCCATGGCGGCCAGGCCGCCCACCGCAGCCGCCACCGCAGCCGGGCGTATCCACCGCTGCCAGCGGGGCCCCGCCTGCTCCGCTTCCGGACGAGGCACCGCATCGAGCAGGTTCAGAACCGCCTGCGCGCGCACAAAAGCGCCGCGATGGCGGCGATCCGCATCGAGCCAGGCATCGAGTTCGGCCTGCTCCGCCGCATCGAGCACTCCCGCGTCGCCGCGCATGGCCCAGGCACCGGCGATATCGTCAATGGAGGGCATGGATGGCAGGCTCGTCTCGGGTATCGGGCTTCGGGTCGGGAGTGCGGGCGCTGTCGGGCTTGCAGTCGTCATGCCGGTCATCGTCACCGGCCATCATTTTCATCAGCAGGCGCAATCCGCGCAAGGCATTATTCTCGACCACTTTCTCGGTCACGCCAAGGTAGCTGGCGGTTTCCTTCTGCGAAAATCCATGGAGCCGGCGCATTTCCAGCGCATGGCGATAGGCCGGCGGCAGCGCGGCGATCAGGTCGAGCGCCCGGCGCAGTTGCAGCCGCGCGCCGACCGCCTGCTCGGGTGAAGGCGCTTCGTCCGGCATCCCGTCGATTTCGGCCTGATCCGCCGCCTCGAAAGGCACCAGCCGCGCCCGGCGCACGCCGTGGACGACGATCGAGCGAACCGTGGCGAAGAAGTAGGCACGGCCGTTCAGGATATGCCGGTGGTCTGGCAGTTCGGACAGCCGGCAATAGGCCTCCTGGACAACGTCGTCGACATCCCCCTGCCCGCGCAGGCTCCTGCGCAGCCACGCGCGGACTTCCGCCTCATGCGGCAATATCTGCGAGGTGATCCAGCGGATCCTCTCCTCGCGCAAATCCTGTGCGGACACCAGTGCGACCCATTGACCTAGGACCTGGACGGTCCGGCGCCCCAAAGCCACAACGGTGCGACACATTCATGACATTACGCGATTTTTTACGTCATCGTCCCAGCAGGGTCGGCGCATCGATGGTGAACTTGAAGCCGAAGATCAACGCGTCCTTGATGTCCCTGGTGCGGAAGGGCGCGCCGGTCTGGTCGGGATGCAGGATGTACTGGACATTGGGCGATATGCGGATCGCCGGGCCGAGCTGGGCGCCATAGGCCAGTTCCATCATGTACTGGTGACGCTGGATTTTGCCGTCGCCGCCCGCCGAGACCCGCGCGGCGCGCATGCGCTCCATGGCAAGGTCGCTGAAACGCTGGTCGCTGATCATGAAGCCGATGGTATCGGCATCGCGCCCGGCGAAAGTGCCGGTCTGCACCACGCCGAAGTCGAAGAAGCGGCTCTCCTCGACGCGGCCGGACAGGTTCGTCATCGCCACGCCAAAGACACTGAGGCCGCGCTCTGAATTGGGATCGGGCCGGGTCAGGCGCTGATCGAAGCGGAAGTAAATGCCTGAGCGGCCGTTGCGGGTCTGCGCCTCGCGCCCGGTGAGGATGGCGATGCCGCCCTGATCGTCACGCAGCGGATCGGCATAGTCGCCCCGGTCGAACCAGCCACCGACGATGTAGTGGCCGGGCAGGCGCACGCCCTTGCCTTCATTGGAGTAGCCCAGTTCCCACGGCACGATCACGCCGGTGGCGTTCTTGATGCTCGGGTTGAAGCCGTGGTCGCTGGCGCGCTTGCGGTCCGGGTTGACCTCGTAAGCGCCGACATGGACGGTCACGTGCGGCAGGACTTCGGCCTTGGCGCGGATCATCCAGCTCGATGCCGGAAAATAGGTGAAGTTGCTGTTCTTGAAGACGAACGTCGGGTTGCCGCAGCCGGAGTTGCCCTGGAAGTTGCAGTAGATCGGCGAGTTCAGGAAATGGATGTTCGCCTGGCTGCGCCCCGCCTCGATCATCAGGCGGTCGTTCAGCAGCTTCTGCTCCCAGGTCAGGATCGCGAGGTGGGTGTTCTGGGTGCCCCAGATTTCCTGAACCGAGGTGTTGTTGCCCAGCGCCAGCGCCGAAAGGCTGTCGCCATGGCGGTTGGTGATCGCGGCGTGGATGGTGCCACCGCCGATGCCGACGATACGGTCCATGTCGAGGTCCGCCCCGACATAGATCTGCCCGGCATAGGCAGCGTCGCGGCGCAGACCGCCGGTGACGTTCGTTGCCGCCTCTCCGGTGTAGCTGAGCGCGAGGGTTATGCCGTCATCGGCCAGCGGCTGCCACGGCTTGGTAGCTTCAGCCTGTGTCTCTGTGGCCGTTGTGTCCTCTGAAACCGCCTCCTGCGCCATGGCGGCAGACATGCCAGCAAACAAGGAAAGGGCGATGGCACCTGCGCAGCAGGCGCCCTTGAGCAGTGCGAACCGCATCGAAACGTATCCTCTCATGGGTCGGCCCGGTCTTGTGCCGGACCGGAATTATGTCAGCCGGCGGCAGCTTCCGCCGAGGTCGGGCGCGGCTTGAGCAGGCCGACAAGGACCCCGCTCACCAGCACGCCCGCCAGAATGGCCACCCCGTAGACCGCCAGATGCGTGACCGCGCCGGGGATCGGCAGGACAAACACGCCGCCATGCGGCACCTTGAGTTCGACTCCCGCCGCCATCGAAATCGCCCCGGCAATCGCCGAGCCCGCCATCAGCGAGGGGATCACCCGGAACGGATCGCGCGCGGCGAAGGGGATCGCGCCCTCGGTGATGAAGGCGAGGCCCAGCACGGCGGCGGCGCCTCCGGCCTCGCGCTCCTCGGTCGTGAAACGATCGCGGAACAGGCGGGTGGCAAGGCCCACGGCGAGCGGCGGCACCATGCCTGCCGCCATCGTCGCGGCCATCGGCGTGTAGACCTGACTGGAAATCAGCCCGACCGAGAAGGCATAACCCGCCTTGTTGACCGGCCCGCCCATGTCGAAGGCCGACATCGCGCCCAGGATCACGCCCAGCAGGATCGCGCTCGATCCCTGCATCGAGCGCAGCCACTCGGTCAGGAACGCCAGCGCGGCAGCGACCGGCGTGCCCACTGCGTAAATCATCAGCAGTCCGGTCAGCAGCGTGCCCAGCAGCGGCAGGATCAGCACCGGCTTCAGGCCCGCAAGGTTCTTGGGCAGCTTGATAAGCCGGTTCAGCCATTCGACGCCGTAACCGGCGATGAAGCCCGCAACGATGCCGCCCAGGAAACCCGCGCCCAGATTGGCAGCCAGCATCCCGCCGATCATGCCCGGCGCGATGCCGGGACGGTCGGCCACCGAATAGGCGATATAGCCCGCCAGCGCCGGCACGATCAGCGCGAAACCGCCCTGCGCGCCGATGCGGAACAGGGCACCCGCAAGTGTACCCTCGGCCGCTGCGCCGTTGGCATTGATGCCCCCCAGCGCAAAGGCCATGGCAATCATCAGGCCGCCCGCGACCACGAAGGGCAGCATGAAGGAAACGCCGGTCATCAGGTGCTTGTAGGGACCGGCCCGCTCGGCAGCGGCACCGGCGGTCTCGGCCGAAGCCGCGCCGCCCTGCACTTTTGCTTCGGTCAGCGCGCGTTCGATCAGCGTCTTGCCGCCCGAGATGGCGGGCTTGGTGCTCGATGCGAAGACCCGCTTGCCGGCGAAGCGCGCACGGTCGACCTCACGGTCCGCGGCGATGATGACAACATCGGCCGCAGCGATCTCTTCCGCCGTCAGCGGCGAACCGGCGCCGACAGAGCCCTGCGTTTCCACGCGGATCGCATAGCCCAGCTGCTTCGCGCCTTCCTGAAGGCCCTCCGCCGCCATGAAGGTGTGCGCAATGCCGGTGGGGCACGAGGTGATTGCCACCACGCGCGGCGTATCGGTGGACGCCTGCGGTTCCTGCACCAGCGCGGCGGCCGGATCGGCCAGCACAGCCTCCAGCGTCACCCGGCGCTGCGGGGCAAGCGGAAGCGCTGTTCCAGCCTCGTCATTGGCGGCGACCAGCAACAGCGTGTCGCCTGCCTGCAATTCCTCGGGCAGAGGGTTAAGCACGCCCTGTCCGGTGCGCACCTCGATCTCGATATCGCGGCCCCTGGCCCGCGCCGCCTTGCGCAGCGCCTCCCCGGCAAGCACGCCCTGTACGGCGGAATCCGCCGCATCGATAACTGCGTAGAGCTTGGCCATTATTCCTCTCCAGCCCCAATTCCCGTTGTGGCTTTCTGCTGCTCCATCCAGCCGCGCGGCATGAACGGGGCGACGCTGACTTCTTCGGCAAGCGCATGGACAGTCGGCAGATCGGGCAGGTTCGGCCCGGCCATGCCCAGCTTGGCAACCGCAAAGGCCGTGGCGAGGCGCGCGGTACGCTCAAGGTCCGCCCCCTCGCCCAGCGCCGCGACGATCCCCGCGACCATGGCATCCCCGGCGCCGACCGTGCTCGCCACTTGCCCGATGGCGAGGCGCGCCGTGGCCGCGCCTTCTGCCGAAAGGAACAATGCCCCCTCCTCGCCCATCGACACGACCACCAGCGAAACACCGCGCGCGCGCAATTCACTGGCCGCTTCGGAAAGCGCCGCCAGATCGGGGAGAGGACGGCCCAGCAACTGGGCCAGTTCCTCCCGGTTGGGCTTCACCACATCGGGCAGCACATCGGCCGTCAGCGCGCACTTCAGCGGCAGACCACTGGTGTCGAGCACCACACGGCACCCGGCGGCGCGCAGCCGCGCCACCAGCGTGACATAGCTATCCGGCGGACAGCCCGGCGGCAGGCTTCCCGCCAGCACCACCAGATCGCCCTCACGCGCGGCTTCGCAGATCGTCGCCGCCACCATTTCGGCGCGGCCCGCATCGACGGCGATCCCGTCCAGATTGATATCGGTCGTGCCCGTCACATCGACCAGCTTGAGATTGACCCGCGTGGCTCCGGCAATGCGGATGAAGCGGTCCTCGATGGCCTTGGCGGCAAACAGCGCGTCGAAAGCGGCAGCATTGTCACTGCCGAGCAGGCCATAGGCGGCGACCGGCATGCCCCAGTCGGCCAGGCAACTGGCGACGTTCACGCCTTTGCCGCCCGCGTTCTGGCGCACCGAGCGGGCGCGGTGGACTTCGCCCACGACCAGCCGATCCAGCAGGACGGTCTGATCGATGGCCGGGTTGAAGGTGACCGTAAGAGTGCGCATCAGCCTTCCCCTTCTTCGATTTCTGGCACATCGAGAGCGCGGATGTCGCCCGCGCTTTCCATATCGAGCGCTTTGGCGGCGAGTGCGCGCAGCCCTTCAAGGCTGGCGCCGCGAATGCGCGCCTTCACTGCCGGAATGTCACGCGGGGTCATCGAAAGCTCGCTGACGCCGAGCCCCACCAGCAGCGCCGCGCCGAAGGGATCACCGGCAATGCCGCCGCAGACGCCGACCCAGCGGCCATGCGCCTTTGCGCCCTCCACCGTCGCCGCGATCATGCGCAGGACAGCCGGGTGCAGGCTTTCGGCATCGCCCGCCAGTTCCGGGTTCTGCCGGTCGATGGCGAGGACATATTGGGTAAGGTCGTTGGTGCCGATCGAGAAGAAATCGGCATGGGCGGCCAGCGAGCGTGCCTGAACGGCGGCGGCGGGGACCTCGATCATGATGCCCACCGGCACCGCCGGCGCATCGAGTTCGGCGCGGATCGCCTCGCACCGGGCGCGCAAGGCAACCAGTTCGTGAACCGAGGTGATCATCGGGAACATGATCGAAAGATCGCCGCCTGCCTTGGCCGCGCGGTAAAGCGCGCGAAGCTGCGGCTCCAGCAAATCTGGCCGACGCAGCAGCAGCCGCGCGCCGCGCACGCCGAGGAAGGGGTTCTCCTCGCGCGGCAGGTCGAGATGCGGCACCTGCTTGTCGCCGCCGATGTCGAGCGCGCGGACGATCAGCGGGCGATCGCCGAGCGCCTCGGTCATGGCACGGTAGATTTCGGCCTGCTCATCCTCGCCCGGGCTGTCGCCGCGTTCGAGGAACAGGAATTCGGTGCGCATCAGGCCGACGCCCTCACCGCCCTGCGCCAGCGCGAACGCGACCTGATCGGGGCGGTTGACGTTGGCAGCGATCTCCACGCGGTGGCCGTCGCGGGTTTCGGCAGGCTTGCCGCGCTCGGCCTCTTCGGCGGCGCGCTTTTCGGCAAGGTCCGCGATCCACCCGCGGGCAGAGGAAAGATCGGCGTCGGACGGGTTCAGCCAGACGCGGCCACTGTCACCATCGACGATGGCGGTGGCTCCGGCGGCAAGGCCGAGCAGGTCCGCACCGCCCGCCACCACCGAAGGCAGGCCCAGCGTGCGGGCCAGGATCGCACTGTGCGAGGTCGGCCCGCCGAGTGCCGTCGCAATGCCGGCAACCCGCGTGGTATCGAGCGTAGCGGTATCCGAAGGCGAAAGGTCCGCGGCAACCAGCACGCAAGGCTCCTCGGGCAGATCGGTCAGCGACCCGGCCGCAAGCACGGGATCGATCTCTGCCAGAACGCGGCGGCCGATGTCGTGAAGGTCGGCCGCGCGGGCGGCGAGCACCGGATTGCCCAGAGCCGAAAGTTGCCCGGCGATCCGGTCCACCGCCTGATGCCACGACCATGCGACCCCGTGCCCCTCCACCATCAACTGGCAGGTGAGCGTGATGAGGTCGGTATCGTCGAGCAGTTCGGCCTGCGCCTTGAAGATCGCCGCATCGCCTGCGCCCAGACGGCGGGTGGTATCGTCGATCAGCGCCTTCATCTGTGCGCGGGTGCGGGTGAGCGCATCGTTGAGCTGGGTGCCACCACTGGCCAGATCGGTCGGCCGGTCGGGCACGTCGAGTTCCTGCGCGGAGAGCACATGGACCTTGCCGATGGCGAGGCCCGGGCTGGCGGCGACGCCGGCAATCATCTGCGGCTCGCCCACCGGCTTCCAGCCCCGGATCGGCGCGGCGGCCTTCTCGGCAGCGCGCGCGGCGTCTTCCTTCTCGCGCGCGG
Source organism: Novosphingobium sp. KA1 (assembly GCF_017309955.1). Lineage (NCBI taxonomy): Bacteria > Pseudomonadati > Pseudomonadota > Alphaproteobacteria > Sphingomonadales > Sphingomonadaceae > Novosphingobium > Novosphingobium sp. KA1. Next base: position 1,595,817 of record NZ_CP021248.1, read on the forward strand.
TCAGGCGGCGGACCACGGCGGCAAAGCTGTCCAGCGCCGCACGGCCCCCTGCCCCTTCGGCGGAGAGAGTCACCCGATCACCAGCACGCAGCCCCAGTTGGAGGAGGGAAACGAGGCTGCGAGGATCGGCGCTCTCCCCGCCGTGACGTACGCGCAGGCGCACGCCAGAGGCACGCGCCGCTTCGACCCAGGCCGAAGCGGGACGGGCATGGAGGCCGGTTGGGTAATCGACCGTCCATTCAATGGTTTCTGCATAGTCGGCCGCCGGTTCGGACGGGGAGGACGCCTCCCCGTCTTCCCACAGGGCGCGCGAAAAGGCGGCCGGATCGTCGGTAGCGACAAGCGCGGCAAGGCGCGGCTCGTCCTGAATGAGGCGGGTCAGGCGGCGCAGGATGGCAATGTGGCTGTCCGAATTGGCAGCAATACCGACCACCAGATGAGCGCGCTGGCCGGGGTTCCATTCCACCCCGTCGCGCAGCTGGAGGATCGCCACGCCGTCGCGGCGGACCAGCCCCTTGTCCTCACCCAGACCATGCGGAATCGCGACGCCCGCGCCAAGGAAGGTGTTGGCCACACCCTCACGGCGGACCATGCTGTCCTCGTATCCGGGTGCGACGCATCCGGCGGCGACCAGAAGCTGGCCGACCTGGCGAATCGCATCGACCTTGTCTGCCGCACTGGCGTCAATTCGTACGAGATCCTCGACCCCCGAGGCGGGCGCATCTGCGAGCATTTCAAGCCTCTCCTGACCGTTTTGATAACGAGTCTTCGATGACTCTAGAAAACGTTTTCTCGCGATCGTTGTCAAGAGAATGCTTGCGATCATGCGAAGAGATGAGGCATAGTCCGCCGCAGGAGAGGGGCGAAACGCTCCAGCAAGTGAGAACGATTTCTCGAATGGTGCACCACTGATGGCAGTTGGAATCAAGGACGTAGCCCGGGTCGCCGAAGTGTCGCCCGCCACCGTTTCGCGGGTGCTGTCGGGACGCAGTGTCGATCCGGCGATGCAGGAACGGGTGCTCGCCGCGGTCAAGTCCACCGGCTACCGCCCCAACCTCGCCGCGCGGCGGCTGCGCTCGCAGCATACCAACACCATCGGCCTGATCGTTGCCGATATCCGCAACCCCTTCTTCACCGCCGTCTCGCGCGCCATCGAAAACCTGGCCACCGCGCAGGGACTGCGGGTGATCCTGTGCAACACCGACGAGGACCCGGCCAAGGAAGCCGCCTACCTCGAACTCATGCACGAGGAACGCGTCACGGGGGTAATCTTCGCGCCCTGCCGCCAATGGGTGGAGAAGGCGGAGAGACTGGAGCCGGGCTTTCCCGTCGTCCTCATCGACCGCAGCCTGCCCTCGGCGGGGCTCGACAGTGTCCTGCTCGACAATGAAAGCATGGCCGCCGAGCTGGTCGCCCACCTCCACGCACAGGGCCATCGCCGGATAGCGGGGCTGTTCGGCGCCGCCAGCAGCACGGGCATCGAGCGTCGCGCCGGGTTCGAACGGGCCGCACGCAAGCTGGGCATGGAAGCCACCGCCGTGGAAATGCCGCATGCCACCGAGGCGGCACAGCGTGTCGTCACCGACTTGCTGTCCGGCCCGGTCCGGCCCGACGCGCTTGTCGCCAGCAACGGCGTCATGCTGCTGACGGTCCTGCGCGCCCTGCGGACCCTCGGTCTCGAAGCGCCCAGCGACATAGCCCTTGCCGGGTTCGACAACAACGACTGGATGGAATTCGTCGGCGGCGGCCTCAGCGTCATCGAACAGCCGGTCGAGGAGATCGGCCGGACCGCGATGACCATGCTGCTGGACCGGCTCGACCATCCCGATGCACCGGCCCGCAAGGTCGTGCTGGCAGGGCGCCTCATCACGCGTGGATCGAGCGGGCCCCGCGGCGCCGCCGCCCAACCTATCGGAGCCTGACCAACCATGACCGACTTCAGCGCCAAGCAATCGATCGGCCGCGACACGCATCTCTGCATGTCGCTTTCGGCACGCCCCGGCAACGCCGGGTCGCGCCTGCACAACACGCTTTACGGACTGCTGGGGCTGGACTTCGTCTACAAGTCCTTCTCCACTACCGATCTGCCGGCCGCCATCGGCGGCGTGCGGGCGCTTGGCATTCGCGGCTGCGCGATCTCGATGCCGTTCAAGGAAGCGGTGATCCCGCTGCTTGACGGGCTTGAGGATTCGGCCCGCGCGATCGACAGCGTGAACACCATCGTCAATGAAGACGGAGTGCTGACCGGCTACAATACCGACTATACGGCGGTGCGCGATCTGGTCGCCCGGCGCGGCATCGATCCCGCCACCCCCTTCCTGCTGCGCGGCAGCGGCGGCATGGCCAAGGCCGTGGCTGCAGCCCTGCGCGACCTCGGCTTCCGCGACGGAACCGTGATCGCCCGCAATGCCGAGGCCGGCCCCGCACTTGCTGCCCAATACGGTTTCCGCTGGCTACCCGAACTGCCCGAACAAAATGCGGCCATGCTGGTCAACGTGACCCCGATCGGCATGGAAGGCGCCCAGGCCGGCGAACTCGCCTTCACGCCCGCGCAGATCGCGGCCTGCGAAATCGCTTTCGACGTTGTCGCGCAGCCCGCGGAGACACCGTTCATCAAGGCTGCTCTCGCGGCCGACAAGACGATTATTTCCGGCGCCGAAGTAATCGTTCTTCAGGCCGTCGAACAATTCTTTCTCTACACCGGCATTCGTCCCGACGATGAAGCCATTGCCAAGGCCACCGCCTTCGCGCATGGCCCTGCCGTAGCCCAGCGGCTGCGCGACGCGGCGTAACGCCTGCCCCAAGGGGTGAACCCGCGCCGGCAATGCCATCGAACTGTCCGGAACATGGGGTAAGGGAACCATCATGAGACCAACCACACTCACCCGTTTCCTGCTTGAAAAGCAGCGCGAGCCGAACTCGACCTGTCCGCCCGAACTGCGCCTGCTGATCGAGACGGTCGCCCGCGCCTGCAAGGCGATCAACCATGCCATCGCCAAGGGCGCGCTGGGCGACGTGCTTGGCAGCCTCGACAGCGAGAACGTCCAGGGCGAAGTCCAGAAGAAGCTCGATGTGCTCGCCAACGAACTGCTGGTCGATGCCAACGAGTGGGGCGGCCATCTGGCCGGCATGGCCTCGGAAGAGATGGAGACGATCCACCCCATTCCGAACCGCTACCCCAGAGGCGAATACCTGCTGGTCTATGATCCGATCGATGGTTCCAGCAATGTCGACGTCAACCTGTCGGTCGGCACGATCTTTTCGGTTCTGCGCGCGCCCGAGGCCTGCGCCGGACGGGAAGTGCGCGAGGAAGATTTCCTGCAGCCCGGCACCGCGCAGGTCGCCGCCGGCTACGCGATCTACGGCCCGCAGACGCTGCTGGTGCTGACGATCGGTTCGGGCGTCTACGAATTCACGCTCGACCGTGAACTCGGCGCCTGGATCATGACCGACGGCCCGATGCAGATCCCCGCGGGCAACTGCGAGATCGCCATCAACATGGCGCGCCGTCCGCAATGGGCACCCGAAGTGGCCACGTTCATCGACGACCGCCTGACCTCCGGCAAGGGGCCGTGCGGGCGAGATTACAACATGCGCTGGACCGCCTCGATGGTGGCCGACGTCCACCGCATCCTCAAGCGCGGCGGCGTGTTCCTCTATCCCGCCGACCATCGTACCCCCGGCAAGGCCCGCCTGCGCCTGCTCTACGAAGCCAATCCGATGAGCTTCCTCGTCGAACAGGCCGGCGGCGCCTCGATCGACGGTGCCGGACGCATCATGGAGGTCACGCCGGTCGGCCTGCACCAGCGTGTCGGCCTGATTCTGGGCGACAAGGACCAGGTGGCCGAACTGCGCAGCGCAGTTCCCGCCTGACGCGCAAGGAGGCCGCGTCCGGAATTGGGCGCGGCCTCCTTTCCGTTCACGCGGCCGAAGCCAGCGGATAGCTGGCCGTCAGCGCTTCAAGCCGCCAGCGGATGTCCGCGGGCATCGGGAAACGGTCGCGGTTGTAGTCGCGGTGGCCGTTGCCGGCCTGCTCCACCAGATCGTCATGCATGCTGCCCATCAGCCCGTTGATGGCGCTGAGGAAGCGGGACATGCGATAGACCTGCTCGTCCGGTCGCAACGTGCGCATCGCATCGTAGAACGACACCTGCCGGCTCACGACCTTGCGCATCATGTGAAAACGGTGCCCGGTGAGCGCGCCTTCACCAAGCCAGGACGCCAGACGCCGGAATTCGAGCTTGCGGAAGGCGAGAAAGCCCATGGCATCGTCGAGACGGACCTGCTCGACCTCGCGGCGCACCGCCAGCCATGCAGGCCAGAGCAGGAGAAGGCGCAGCAGGAGCGCGTAAGCAGGCACCGCCAGCCGCCGCCGATTGCGGAAGGCATCCTGCAAGTGCCCCATCAGCGCCACCGTCGAGCGGAACAGCAGGGGTGCCTTGTGGCGGCGGCCATACAGCACCAGGGCAAAGCGCAGTTGCTTGTAGGAAGCGCGGATATGCTTGTAGCGCACCCGTGCATCCTGCGGCAGATCGCCGGTGACCAGCAGTGTCGCGACAAGATCGCATAGGGCCCGGCGGTCCGCATGTTCGTGCCAGAACTGTACGCAGAGATCGAAGCAGGCCTTCATGTCCTCCTCGCTGCAGGCGACGGGGACCGGGTCGGGAAGACTGACGACGGGATCGACCACGTCGTCCATCTCCACCGCCTGGAACAGCGCGGCAAGGGTCTCGGCCTTGTAGCGGTGACGCGCGCTCATGCCTGCGCCTCCGGCGCCATCACGGAAACGAGCATGTCCCGCTCCCGGTAGGCCCAGAGCGTGGGCAGCAACATGAACAGCGCCTTGAGCGACACCCCCGCCACATAGGCAAGGCCCGCGCCGGTGATGCCGAAGAAATGGATCAGCACAAACAGCAATAGCGCATAACCCGCCGCCGCCGTGCCTTCCGAGACCAGCGCGGAACGCTGGCGCCCGGCCATGTAGAGCAGCGATTCCAGCGGGAAACTGGCCATCGTCACGATCAGCGAAGCGGTCATCAGCTGAAGCAGGTCATAAGCCTCGACATAACGCTTGCCGAACACCAGGCCGATCACCGGTTCGCCGCCGACCATCACCACCAGCAGGATCAGGAGCCCCATGCCGCCCGAGATGAAGGCGCTGCGGATCGCCAGCTGCCAGGGATGCCGGCTGGCGGGGTCGAGGCGCATGATCTCGGGATAGAAGCTGCGCGACATGAGGTCGGCCGGCTTGCTGGCGGAATCGAAAAAGGTCGCGGCGATCTTGAACAGGCCCGCACTCGTCGGTCCGAGCATGGCGCCGACGATGAGGTTGCTCACCGGCCCCCAGGCCGCCCAGATCGAATGGGCGATGTTGGTCGTCCACACGAAGTTCCAGGCCGTCTTGAGCCGCCGTCCCGGACCGATCAGGCCCGGACGCAGGGCGCCGGCGATGCCGCGGCGCCGCAGTTCGATCACCGACATGATCCACAGGCACACGTCACCGGCAAGATCCGCGACAAACCAGGTGATCATGAAGCCGATGAAGCCGAAATTGCCGAAGTACGAGACCACGCCGCCCAGGGCCCGCAGGGCCGGGGTGACCAGCTGCTGCAGGGCCAGCTGGTCAAAGCGGTCCAGCACACGCAGGACACCCGTGGGCGTCGCGGCGGTCATCGTCGGGATCAACAGGCAATAGACCATGGCGAGGTGGACGTCCTCGGCCGGAATGTCGAACCAGTCGGCCAGAAACGGCAGCAGCGCCAGGCCGCCGACCAGGCCCACAAGCCCGCTGGCAAGGTCCAGCCCGAAGGCAAAGCCGGTCACGTCGCGCAGTTCATCGATATCCCCGCGCCCGAGCGCCGGAGTGCCGTAGCGCACGATGAACTGCCAGGTCTGGAACTTGACCAGCGCGCCCACGCCATTGGCATAGGAATGGATGATGACCAGCGTACCGAACAGCCCCGGCGTCATCCCCCGCCCGGCACAGGCCAGCGCGACAAGGCCCAGAAGCGCCGCCACCAGCTTGCCCGAGCCGAGGTAGGAGGCATTGCGCACGATCGTGCGGAACACCCCGTCGGCGAACCAGTGCTTCACGTTGAGCGTATTGCGGTTGAACGACTTGATCGAGAGGCTTTTCATCACGCGGCCTCCTGCGCAGGGGCCGCGCCCAGCGCAAGCAGCCGCTCGGCGATGGCAGCGCGGGCCTGTGCAAGAACCTGTTCCAGCGGCTGCTCCGCGTCGATTTCGACGATCGGCGCCCCTTCAAAGGTCAGGCGCGGCACGTCGGCGACCTTGCGGGCAAGCGAGGAGAGCCGGTGGTCGGGCTTGCGGGCGACCGCCACGTCGAGCGAGACATTGAGCCGCAGCACGAGATCAGGGCGATTGGCGACCATCGCCGCGTAACGCCGGTGTTCGGCCCGCGCGAGCAGGCCGACAAGGCCCGAGGCCTCCATCGAACTGGCCAGTCCCAGCCCGTCCATCGGCCCGGGGACCCCGAGCTGCGGGAAACGGTCGCCGATCACGGCGAAACCTTCGCGCCGCAGCTTCATCATGCGCGCAAAGCGGTACACCCGGCGCATCGAGAAGAGGTAGATCACCAGCGCCGCGAGCAGGCCGGGGCCCTTGTCGGTCTGGGCTTTCTGCGCCTTGGCATGGATCGACTTGTCGAGCCTGCCGCCGAGCAGCGGCAGGCGCGCGATGGCGCGGCCGATATTGCCGGACTGCTTGCCGAGGTGGCAGATCCGCGTGGGACGGCGCTCGTTCATCCAGGCGCAGAGCGCCTCGGTCACGGTCGACTTGCCCGAGCCGTCGCAACCGACGACGGCGATGAGGGGAGGCAGGGTTTCGAATTTCATGGAGGAACCTGGGGTACTCGAATTGCGGGTCAGGACGGCATGCCGTGGCGGCGCAGCACGGCGCGGATGCCTTCCAGCACGTCGTGATAGGGGCGGGTCGCATCGACATCGACGATCTGGGCCCCGCCGAAGCGCAGCGTCGGCACGACCGCGATCTTCTTTTCCAGCATGGCGCGCTGGTGGTCGGACTTGCGCGCCAGTGCGGTGTCCACGTCGACGTTGAGGCGGATCACCAGCGTCGGCCGATAGGAGGCCATGTCCTCGTAAAGCGCCCGTTCGCGCTGGGCGAGCCGCTCCACCAGCGCCGAGCCCTTGCGCGTCCACGAGAGGCCGGGGCCATCGAAGCTGCCGGGCACTTCGGCCTGCGGATAGCGATCGGTGATCACCTGCACGCCCTGCCGCCGATAGCCCAGCACCTGCCGGAAGCGCCGATAACGCGCGAGCGAGAAGCCGAACATCGCCAGCGCCGTGGCAAGGCCGGGCAGGCGCTTTTCCGTGTTGTTCCGGCGCGAAGCCGCCTGCCCTTCGTGCGCCTTGCTCGCCTTGCCGGTGAGGAAACGCTCGGCGATCGGGCCGATCAGCGGGATCCCGCCGATCCGCCGCCCGAGGTCGCCGGTGCCGAGGCCGAGGTACATCGAACGGGTCGGCGCCTCGCGGTTCAGCAGGGCCACGAGGTCGCTGGCGAGCGTCGATTTTCCCGAACCATCGCAGCCGATCAGCGCCACGCAGGGGGCGAGACCGGTACGGGGGCGGGCAAGTTTGCCGTCCGCCGCAGGCGCGAAGGCGGAATGGGACGCGAGCTCGCGGGGGGACTTGTGCAAGGTCATGATTTCGTTGGCCGTTTCTGGGCCTTCGCGAAGCGGGGGGCTGCGAAAAAGGCGCGTTTCTTCGGGTCGGGGAACCGCGGCTAGACCCCGAAACTGATGCGAAGCTGATGCGCCGGAAAAGTTTTTTGCCCGTTTGACGCCGGGGCAACAGCTGTCGTAGGTCCCGGGCTGAAACGCCCCTAGAGGGGGCTGAACCGACCCTAGACGGGCCTCAAGCGTACCGGAGCCCTCCCTTGCCGCGCCTGCTGATCGCCGAAGACGATGCCGACCTTGGCCCGGCGATGAAACGCGCGCTGGAGCTCGACGGCTACGTTGTCGACCTCGTCGCGCGCGGCGACGAAGTCGGCGCCGCGCTCGCCGCCAGCGCTTACGACGTTGTCCTGCTCGACATCGGCTTGCCGCACATGACCGGCCTCGAAGTGCTGCGCGAACTGCGTTCGCAGCGCAACGCGACGCCGGTCATCGTCATCACCGCGCTCGACCGCACCACCCACCGCGTCGCCGGGCTCGATGCCGGGGCGGACGACTATGTGGTCAAGCCCGTCGACCTCGAGGAACTGGCCGCCCGCATCCGCGCGCAGCTGCGCCGGCGCGACCGCCGCCATGACGACAGCCTGTGCGTGGGCCGGGTCACGCTCGACTTCGCGGGCCATGTCGCCAGCATGGACGGCGAGGAAGTCCCGCTCACCGCCAAGGAATTCCGCGTCCTCGCGCTCCTGATGCGGCGCAGCCGCCGCTTCGTGTCCAAGGCCGACCTCGAGGGCGAGCTCTACGACCAGGACCAGTGGGTGGAATCGAACACCATCGAGGTCGCCATCTCGGCCCTGCGCCGCAAGTTCGGGCGCGATTTCATCCGCACCGCGCGGGGGCTTGGCTACATGGTCGGCGGCATCGAGGCGTGAGGCGCTCCTCGCTCTCGACCCGGCTCTATCGCCGCGTGCTGATCCTGCTGGCGCTGACCGGGCTCGCCATGGGCGCGGTGATCTACTCGGTCGCCAATGTCGAAGTCGGCCGGGCTGCGGACGCCCAGCTCGTCAACGCCTCGCGCCTGCTCTACATGATGATGCAGGACGAACTCACCGCCGGAGCGCTGGCCGCACGCGGCGGGGGGCTGGGCGCCGAGACCGATCCCCTGCTCTCCTCCGAAGAGCGCAAGGCGTTCCACGCCTCGTACGACTGGTGCATGTTCGCGGTGTTCTGGCAGGGCCAGCCGGTCGCGCGGTCGGGCTGGGGGGCGCCGATCGACCTCATCCCCAGGACGCCCGGGCTGCACGGCTTCACCGCCATGGGCGACCGCTGGCGCGGCTACGGCCTGCTCGGCAGCGATCCGCGCCTGCTGGTGGTCGTCGCCGAGCGCGATTCCATGCGCCAGTTCTCGATGGTGCCGGTGATCCGCAAGCTGGCGGTGCCGCTGATCCTGCTGATCGGCGCGGCCATGATCGTGCTCTGGTGGACGCTGCGCAAGAGCCTCTCGGAAGTGGAGCGGCTGGCCTCCTCGCTCAGCGCGCGCTCGCTGGCCGATCTCACGCCGTTGCAGCCCGAGGACTGGTCGCGCGATCTCGGGCCGCTGATCACCGCGCTCAACACGTTGTTCGCCCGGCTCGAACAGGCTTACGAGCTGGAGCAGGCCTTTACCGACGATGTCGCCCACGAACTGCGCACGCCGCTGGCCGCCATTCGCGCGCAGGCGCAGCTGATCCACCGCACCGCGCCGGACGCGCTGCACGAGGACCTGCGCCGCCTGCTCGCCGCCGTCGACCGCGCCAATGCCCTGATCGACGGCCTGCTCACGCTCGCCCGCCTCAACGCCACCTCGGTGGCCAGCCGCTCGGTCGACGTCCATGCGCTGGTGGCCGACGTGGTGGCCGAAGCGGTGATGAACCTGCCCCCCGAGGCGATGGAATTCACCGTCACGCCCGATCACATCGTGCGCTGGCGCTGCGATCCGGGGGCCTTGCAGATCGCGCTCTCGGCGGTGATCGCCAATGCCGCGCTCCATGCCTGCGAGGGCGGCCACATCGACATCGCCGTGGTGCGCGGCGGCGACCGGCTGGTGATCACGGTCGGGGACCGGGGCAGCGGCGTCGCCAGCACCGATCGCGAGCGGGTGCTGCGCCGCTTCGAGCGCGGCGCCTCGCCCCGGCCCGGCAGCGGGCTCGGCCTGTCGATCGCGGTCAAGGCGATGGCGCTGGGCGGCGGCACCATCCGCCTCGAGGACCGGCAGGACGGACCCGGCCTGCTGGTCGTGCTCACCCTGCCCGCCCGTCCCGATTGACGCCCCGATTGACAGCCCTTCTGGACGTACCGCGCCGCTGAGGCGCCCCATCGCATCGCCCCGTGCGCAGCGCGCCCATCCGGCGTAGGATGATGGCGTGGGGAATCGTGTGCCTGAACGGAGGTCGCGAATGGCAAGATATACACTGAGATTCGATGCGGAAGGCCCGGGACCGGCAACCCAGATCGTGTTCGAGGCGCCGGATGCCGGCGGGGCCCTCGTGCAGGCGCACCGCGAGGCGCAGCTGCACGACCATCAGCCATGGCAGGCGGAACTGTGGCAGGGCGAGCGCAAGCTCTGCTCGATCATGCAGCCCGCCAACGACGTCTGGCGCGCGAGCCCCTAAGGCGGAAGAGCGGCGGTAGAGCGGCGGGAGGGCGCCCGATCAGGCGCCCTTGATCAGCCGGAACGCCCCGGCCATCAGCGCATCGACCGCCTCGGTGCCCAGCACGCATTGCGGCTCGTAACCAAGCCCTTGCCTGCGCACCTTGCGCCACTGGTCGACGTAGAGCCCCTTGTCATGGCCAAACACCGAATGGACGTGGCGGGCCAGCACCGGCGGACAGTCCCGCTCGTTGGCGCGGCGGAACAGCGCCAGCTCGGCAATGTTCGGCCCGATCATGACCCAGACGTGGCCGCTAAAGCCATCCGCGCAGACATCGGCCGCCGTCACCGGCTGGCGGCTGCCCAGCACCGGCACGCCGTCGACGGTCAGGGTTCCGGCAACCACCTGGATCGGCGCGTCCAGCACCCGGCCGAGCTGCACCGCAAAGGCGGCGGCGAGCTGCGCGCCGCTGCCCGGCGCCCGGGGGAACACTTTCAGCAGGGCGACCGCGCTGCCGGCGATGCGCGCGCGGTCGGCATCGGTCATCTCGAAGGCCTTGAAGGCCCGCGCCTCGTCCCAGCCCTGCGCCTGGGCGACGAGCTTGCCGAGCTGGATGAGGTCCTTTGCCGAAGTCATGAAATGTCCGAATGCCTGAGGGAAGAGAAGCCGTGCCCATAGGCGACGGCGCCCACCCGGCCAAGCCCGCTTAGGGGAGATCCTGTTCCAAAACAAATTCGCCCCTTGCCACCGCCTTGCCGTTGACCAGCAGGTCGATCGCGTGGACGCCGGGATGATGCCGCTGCGTGGAAAAGTCGCGGATCGTCTGGCGGATGGCCAGACGCACCGTCTCGCCCGCGGCAAGGTCGAAAGTCCTGAGCTTGAACACCTTGGCAGCGCTCTTGCCCGAGGGCCGCGCATAGTGGAGGCGGTAATCCACCACCAGCCGCTGCACGTCCCGGCCGGTCGAGGTCAGTTCGGCGGCGATCGTGATCTCCCCGCCCAGCCGCAGCCGGGCCGGGGTGACGGTGAACTCGCCCGGTGTCACCTCCGCCCCGTGCCCGGCCCCGATCAGCGCAAGCGCGCGGGGATCGCCGTGCTTGATCAGGGTGCGCAAGGCATGGCGGACGATCCAGCGGGTCCGCGCATCGTCCTGCGGCCACTGGCCCAGCCGCGCGACGACCCAGTCCGGCGCGTCCTTGGCGATGTCGTTGAGATGATTGGCGACCGACTTGCGCACATAGAGGCTGGGGTCCGCCTTCAGCCGTTCGAGGATCGCCGCGGCCAGCGTGGGATCGGCGGTCAGCGCCGGAATCCGCCCGGCCCACGGCAGGCGCGGGCGGCAGCCTTCGCTGGCGAGGCGGCGGACATGCGCGTCCTCGTGCCCGCTCCATTCCAGCATCGTGTCCAGCGTGCGCGCGGGGTCGGCGGCCAGGAACGGCCGCACCGCGAATTCGGCCGTGCCGTGGCGGGTGAGACGGGCGAGCGCGGCCATCGACAGGTCGAAATGATCGAGGCCGCGCCGGGCGACAAATTCGGTGACCGCGACGGCCTGGAAGGCATGGCCAAGGTGCGGCCCCATGGCGACAACGATCTCCAGCGCCTCGGGATAGGCCGGAGGCAAGGCCGCCGCCAGGGCATCGGCAATATGGCGCACCCGTTCCATGATCGAGAGCGATGCCAGCCCGGCCCGGGCGGTTTCGAGAAACCCGTCGTGATCGAACCGGCCAGAGGTTGCAGCTGCGGTGGCAGCTGCGGTGGAGGCGGCCGCCGCCGCACCGGCCGCCGCGATGACGCCGAGCGCCGCCTCGCCGAGCATGTCCTTCATCAGCGGCGCGGCGGGACGCGGCTCGCTCATCGTGCCTGCTCCGGCCCGCCCTCGGCCTGCACCACCGCTCGCGGCGGCGGGCCGCCCGCGGCCATGGCGGCCAGCAGCATGGCGAGCCCGGAGACCTGTGCCGCGGCGGCGGCGGTGGCGGTCTGGCCGTCGCGGGCGGCATCCCAGGTCGCCGCGTCGAGCGACCAGTCCGCCGCGATCCCCCGCGTGCCCGCCGCGCTCAGCCGCCATACCGCCTCGGCATTGGCAGCGGTCCAGCGGGCGAGTTCACGCCGCTCGGCGCTGTCGGGCATGGCGTCGAGCAGATGGCCCAGGTGATAGGCAAACACGCCCTTGAACATCAGCCCGTCGGCACCGAGCGAGCCGACCGGCTCGCGCAGGATTCCGGCGGGAGTCGACAGCCTGCGCGTCGCCGCCAGCGCCGTGGCCACCGCGACGCCGCGGTACTGCGGATCGCCGGTGATGGCCGTCAGGTCGTTCAGCGCGCCGATCAGCACGCCCTGGTTGTAGGTGAAGCGCGCCTGCCCGTTGTTGCGGCAAAGCCCGTCGAGCCCGTCGTTGACCAGGCCGTCGGCACCGATCATCGAGGAGGCGCGAAACCACTGCCAGCTGCGCAGCGCCCAGTCCCGGTAACCCGCCTGCCCCGTCGCCAGGTAGAGCTGCGTCGCGGCGTAGAACAGCAGTTCGTTGGTGATCGCGTTCTTGTAGCTGCGCTTGGGATCCCACCAGATGCCGCCACCGCAGCGATCGTCCCAATAGGTCGTCACCAGCGTGCCGAACGTCGTGCCCGCATAGTCGAGCAGCGCCGGATCGCGATCGACCTGCCAGGCATGGACACTGGCGATGACCGCCCAGAGCGCGTCGTCGTTGAGATAGAGCCCCTCGCGGTTGCGCACGGCCGCGGCGATCCGGGGGCTCCATTGTCGCTCGCCGGTGCGCTGCTGGTAGTCGAGCAGGGCATCGACGATCACGAAGCGCTGCCAGTTCTCGCTGGCGTTCCAGCCGCCCGGCCTGCCCCATTGCGCGTCGAGATAGGCCGCCGCCGCACCCGCCCGCTCAGCTGCCCGTGCGCCCTCCCGTACGCCGGCGCCGGTCTCGCCGGAAGCGCCCGCGATGGCGGGATCGGCGCCGCAAAGCGCAAGGGGCACGGCCAGCAGCAGCCATCTCGATTTCGGCACAGTCACTCCGCGCGGGTCAGTCATCCGCCTCCCGGATAGCGCCAAGTCCCGGGTCGATCCAAGCGCCCCCCGCACGAGAACGCGGGATAACCCTCCTCACCGGCATGGACGCCGCCCCCTGCCCGGCGCTAGCGGCGCGCGCATGAGTATCATTGCCCAGATCATGAATTCCACCACCGGCCAGCTCATCCAGAAGATGAAGTTCGAGCGCATGCCCAAGCCCTGGGTCACCTTCCACCTCGAAAACGGCGAACAGGTCACCGCCGACCGCGTCCACGTCGGCAAGCCGGCGCCGGGCAAGTTCATCACCCCGGTCGAGGTCTGGGTGACCCCCAAGGGATAGATCCCGCCGCCGCATCGCAAGACGAACACAAAAAAGGGGGAGGCCGGTCCAGGCACTCCCCCTTGCCATTTCACCGGACCCGCAGCGGCGTCCGAACGGACGATTGCAATATTATAGCTTTACTTATCGGCCGTTCGCGCGGAAGGAACGATACCTGCTGTCCAAAATGGTATTCGGGAGCTTCACCGATGTCTGACAACGATCAACCGGAACTGGCACGCCTCACCGTAGAATTGCTGAGCGCCTACTTCGCCAACAACAGTGTCCCCAGCAGCGAGCTGCCCAGCCTGATCGAAGCCACAAGGACCGCGCTGCGCGGCGCGCCTGCGCCCGGCGAGGAGGTGATCGAGACTTACGTCGCCGCCGTCACGATCGAGGAAAGCCTGGCTTCGCCGCAGCACATCCTCAGCATGATCGACGGCAAGGGTTACAAGACGCTCAAGCGGCATCTGTCGAACAACGGTCTCACGCCCGAGCAATACAAGGCGCGCTACAACCTGCCCGCCGACTATCCTCTCGTCGCCCCGGACTATTCCGTATTGCGCCGCAACTTTGCCCGCAAGCTCGGTCTTGGCGGACGTCCGGCAGAGGCGGCAACGCCCGCCATCGCGGCAAAGCCTGCCAGCAAGGCGCCTGCCAAGGCTGCGACCACCAAGGCGCCGGCCACCGAAACTCCGCCTACCGAAACTCTGGCCGAGAAAGCTCCGGCGGCAAAAGCGCAGGCCGCCAAGCCTGCCCGCAAGGTGACTGCCAAGAAGGCCGCCGCCCCGGCTGCCGCCGCCGCCAAGGACAGCCCGGCGCCCGCGATCGCCTCGGCCCCGGCGGTTGCCGCGGTTGCCACCCCCGCCAAGGCTGCGCCCGCGACAGGCGGCGCCAAGAAGCCCCGCCGCATGGCCCGGCCCGCTTCGCCGCCATCCACGCCGGCCAAGGCCGCCGCCGCCAAGGCTGCGCCCGCCAAGACCGCTGCAACCAAGTCCAAACCCACTCCGGCCAAGGCTGCTGCCGCCAAGCCCCAAAGCGCCAAACCCAAGAACGCCAAGGCCGCGCCCAAGGACAAGCCCGTGGCTCCCGCAGCCAGGCAGGCGACGCCCGCGGAAAAGAAGGCTCCGGCCAAGGCAGCGGCAAAAGCAGGCGCCAAGGCCAAGCCGGATGCGACCAGGACCGCCAAGGAAAAGCCCGCCGCAAAGCCGGCCGCAAAACCAGCTGCGAGCAGCCCGGCCCCTGACGCGTAAAAGGCTTCGAGGCCGGTTCAGCCGGACCGGCCTCGTGATGCTCCTTTGCTCATGATGCGGCAGGGCCTGGAAGCAGAACCGGCATCAACCGGATCGTTTTCCATCCTGGGCTTCACGAATACCGTCTAGGATCGTGCGTGTTCCGGGACGATGTGTGCCAGTACGGCAGTGTCAGGTCCGATAGCATCGGAGCGACTGCGTCAGCACTGTTCACCGCCCCCATACGGCCGACATGACCGCGCAGCTCATCACCGCGCAGGGCGCGCAGGCGCAGACGCACCGTGTCTTCCCGACAAGCTCCGGTCTCGCCCGCCCCGTTACGGATCCCGTTACGGATCCCGTTACTGGCCCACCAGCCCCGGCGCCCTGAGGGCTGCACCGACCTTGCGCGCGTGCAGCTGCTCGGACAGATAGTCGATCAGTGGCTGTTCGAGATTGGGGTTGATGACCAGGAAGTGCCGCCGCCGGTCATGCTCGTCGGGCAGGCGGCACAGGACGTCTTCCGCGACAAGCCGCCGAACCAGCCGCAGGGCCGTGCTCATCGGCGCGCCCGAGGCAATGCAGGCGCTGGAAACCGCCACTTCGCGCCCCTCGATCTTGGCCAGCAGCAGATCCAGCAGCATTTCCCAGGCCGGATCGCCAAACAGTTCGCCCCCGCCGATCTCGCGGCGCTTGCTTTCCTTGCGCAGGATTTCGCGGATATAGGCGGTAAGCTCGCCCGGCTGGTGATCGTGCGACAGGCGGACGGAGGCCTGGGCCGGGCCGATCGGCCCGCCGGCAGCGCCCTGGGCGGCCGCGGCACCCTGCTGCTCCTCCGGTTCATCCAGCAATTGCGCCAGGCTGCGCAGTTCCTGGCTGAGATTGCTGATCTTGCCCAGCAGGTCCCCGCGCGCGCCGGGCGCATCGCGCAGCCCCTTGGTGCGCTGCAGCGCCCGCCGCAGATCGGCCTGCTGCACCGGCTTTTCCAGGAAATCGATCGCCGAGGCGCGCATCGCGTCAACCGCGACGTCCTTGCTGGCATTACCGGTGACCATGATGAACTGCAGCCGCCGCCCGCGCAGGTCAGCCCTTTGCGACAGCTCGTAGATCAGCGAGATGCCGTCCTGCCCGGGCATGTTGTAATCGACGATGACGATGGCGACGTCATTCTCGGCATAGAGGCGTTCCGCCTCGCGCGCGCTACCGGCCACCAGCGGGGCATATCCCATCGCCCGCAGGCTGAAGGCGCATTCCTCGCACCAGTCCGCATCGTCATCGACGATCAGCACCGTCTCGATCGGAAGCGAACCGGCGATCTCTTCTTCCACGGGTCTTGTCACCGTTGCGTTTGCCGGGCTGAGGATGGCCCCCAGCCGCGCTCTCCAGTTCGGTGTCATTTCATTCATATGCGCCAAAGACCTCCGAAAGCCTTTTCGGTCCGTTATCCAGGCATCCCCCGATTATCAAACCAGCATCATGATCTGGCCGAATCCAGTGCAAAGTATCGCCATGACTGCGATAGCATTTGCATCCGGGCGCCTCCCTTTACTGCTTATGCTATAAATTGCCCCCATAATAAATAGCATTAACCCTGTTATCAATACCATGGCGCAAGCGGCGACAGGCCCGAGGTATAAGGCCGCCGATGACAGAAGTTTAATTTGTCCACCGGTGAGGATTTGCATTCCACTGGCAAACCGCAGTGCCGCAACCTGAGACAGGATAAGCGCAAGGCATGCCGCCCCGGTGGCAAGGGCCAGGGCCGCGCCTTCGGGGCCCGAGCGGGCAAAGCCAAAGGCCAACCCCGCCAGGGCGATCGCGGCATAAGCCGCATCCGGTGCCCGGCGCCCTTCCCATGGCAATACCACCGGCGGCAGGACCAGCACGATCAATACCGCCAGGCGGATATAGTCCAGCGCCACCATCTCAATAGCCGCCGTTGGTCACGATGACGCTGGCACTGAGGTTCGCCGTCGGCAGCGGAACCATGTTGCCGTAACGCATGATCGGGCTCCTGCTCATGTCATAGCTGACCGCGACGGTGAAGGCGCCGGTGCCGTCGGCGCTGGCGGTGATAACCGGCGTGCTGCTGTTGCCGAGCAGCGTCTTGTAATTGTCCATCACCGCCGCCGCCCGGGCCCGGGCGAGGCTCGCCCGTTCCGGGGACGAGAGCCCGGCAACCGCCGCCCGCGCGCCTTCGGCAGCGGCCTGCCGCACGCCGATCAGCGCGCTGAAATAGATCGAATAGACGATGGTGCCGAAGACCAGGAGAAGCAGCGCCGGAGCCAGGAAAACGAACTCCAGCGCCGCCATCCCGCGCGTGCACCTCCGTAACCGGGACAAGCATCCGGCGGACATGCGCATGGCAGAACCTCCCGTTCAGGTCTGGTCGAACAGATGCCCGAATGCCGTCGAAAGATCGGCCTGGAACGCATCGCCGACCGCAACGATCCCGCCCACTACGATGGCGCCGAGAACCGCGTATTCAACGGCCGTGAGGCCGCGTTCATCGGTCTTGAGGCGGACCAGGAACTTGAGAACCATGTCCTTCATCGTATTTCTCCCCATTGCCCCCCTTGAGAGTACCGATGCCGGACGGGGGCTTGCCCGGCATCGGTGTCCGTGAATGTCACACCAGCACGGGCACCCCGCAGCGTGCCCCGGTGGTCCAGACCCGCGCGGTGCCGAGCTGGATGCCGAGCGCGGTCAGCACATTGGTCAGCAGCGGATCGACCACCGTGCCGACCAGATCGGTCACCGGCTGCACGAGCGCGGGCAGGACGGTGCCGGTGACGGTCGAAAGGCCGGTCGATTCCAGCAGCGAGCAGGCGAGCGGCAGGCAGGCCCCCAGAACGTCGAGCTTCACGTCGAGCCCGTCCGAGCGCAGCAGGCTGGTGGTGACGCTGCTGAGGGTCTGGCCGATCTTCACCGCATTGCCGATCGTCTGCGCATGCGTGGGCTGCGCGGGCGTGCCGGCGCCGGGGCCGAACGTCAGCGCCGCGCTCTGCGCCCCGGCGACCGGCTGCACCACCGCCCTGCCGCTGACGGTGGCGCCGATGCCCAGCAGCGAGATGCCGGCGATCTCGGTCTGCTTGAAGTCCGCCGCCTGCAGCGCCGGCAGCGTCCTGGCCATCGGATCGAAGGCAGGCACATCGCCGACATAGGCATTGACGAGGCCGGAACTGGCCAGGACGTTCACCGTGGTGTCGCTGGCCTGTTCGCCGGTGTCGGGGCAGTTGATCCCGGTCACTTGCGCCTGCGCCGCGGCAACGTCGAGGATGACGGGCAGGTGCACGTTGACCGAGGCGACCGCGAGATTGACCGGCAGGTCGATCAGCACCTGCACCCGCAGCGCCGAGGTGGCGACGAAAGTTTCCCCCGCAGGCCCGAAGGCGAAACGGGGACGATCGCCCGCACCGCTAGGCTCAGGACCCATTGATTGGCAGAGGGCGATGTGATTCAGGCTCCGCGAGGAGACTGAGCATGAGCGACCTGTATTGGCTGACGGAGGAGCAGATGGCGCGTCTGTCGCCTTATTTCCCCAAGAGCCATGGCAAACCCCGGGTTGATGACCGGCGGGTGCTGAGCGGGATCATCTTCGTCAACCGCAACGGCCTGCGCTGGCGAGATGCGCCCAGGGAATATGGTCCGCACAAGACATTGTATAACCGCTGGAAACGGTGGGGCGCGATGGGAGTGTTCACCCGAATGATGGAGGGCCTGTCTGCCAAGAAGGCTGAGCCTCAGACCGTCATGATCGATGCAACCTATCTGAAGGCTCACCGCACGGCTTCCAGCCTTGGGGTAAAAAAGGGGATCTCGGCCGTCTGATCGGACGGACCAAGGGCGGGATGAATACCAAGCTTCACGCCGTCACGGATGCCAACGGCCGCCCCTTGAGCTTCTTCATCACGGCCGGCCAGGTGAGCGATTACACCGGCGCGGCAGCCCTGCTCGATGATCTGCCCAAGGCGCAGTGGATGCTGGCTGACCGGGGCTATGACGCCGAGTGGTTCAGGGACGCGCTCGAGCGAAAGGGCATCAAGCCTTGCATTCCTGGCCGAAAATCTCGTTATTTTCCCGTCAAATACGACAAGCGCCGGTACAAACGGCGCAACCGCATCGAGATCATGTTTGGTCGCCTGAAAGACTGGCGTCGCGTGGCAACCCGCTACGACCGCTGCCCAACCGTCTTCTTCTCCGCCCTTGCTCTCGCGGCCACCGTACTCTTCTGGCTGTGATCAACGAGTCCTGAGCCTAGGCGGCGTGGACAAATTCCTCGAGGTCACGACCGGAGGCAAAACCCGTCAATTCAAGGAGAGGAGGCGCAGGACTATGTCGATATTTCAAGACTTCCCGACGCAGCGCTGGGCCATTTTGCCATCAAACCTCGATGGTCCCGTTTATGCGTTTACGACCTGACAAGGTCATGCGTTGCTCGTAGGCTGCGGCCAGTTCCTCGATCGCAAATGCCACTCCGGCGAGCGGCGTGTTGAAGGCAGCCGCGACGCCTGCCGCACCGCCAGCGATGTAAACCGACGATTTCAGAGGAATTCGGAATATCTTGTGAATGCGGCCCATCACGGCAGCCGCAATCTGGACAGTGGGCCCTTCCCTCCCGACCGAAGCGCCGATCGGTAGCGCGCCGATCGTGAGGAAGAACTTGGCAATGCGATGTCGCCAAACTTCCGCTTCAGGACCATGCCGACGAAGAACTATTCACAGGCGGCCTCGCGCCACATCACGCTCAACCGGCTGGATGTCCACCTGGCAAGTCCGATATTTCTCCCCGCTCTGGATTGTTCCGCCTATCGCCGCTGCCGGGAACAAGCCGCTCTGTCAGTTCGGGCCTGCCACCTCGGGCGCGAGCAAGGCATCGAGCCGCTCGAGCCCGGCCAGGATCATCGCCTGTTCCCAGGCAGCAAGACCGGCAAACCCCTGACTGAAGCGCATCTGGAGCGGAAACGGCGAAGCCCTGAGCTTTTCCCGCCCCAGTTCGGTGACCTGCAACAGGACCTGCCGCTTATCGGCAAGACCGCGCGTTCGCGTTACGAGCTGCGCTGCCACGAGACGATCGACAATATTGGTGATCGTCGCCTGCCCAAAGCCCAGGACGCTGGCGACGGCGCTCGGCGTAATCGTCTCATGGCCGCCGATCTGCCGCAGCACCAATGCCTGCGAGGAGGTCAGGCCCGTCGCGGCAGCCATTTTCCGGTTCTCCAACTCGGCCGCGTCAAGAATTTTTCGCAGGGCCAGAAGGGCCGCCGGCGTGAGGTCGATTTCCATGCCCGACAGCTAGCTTTCCTGCGGGTTTGCGCCAAGCGTGAAGATGCTTCGATTGTCGAATTAATTGCACTTCAATGACAGCTTTGAGAGGTCATTTTCGACTCCGTACTGTTGCGCATCTTCTCGTAATGCCTATGGTAATGGCCGAGAACCACGGATGACATGGCAACAGCCAAGCACGCGAACGTGCTTCGGAGGGTGAAGTAATATTTGATGATGATGTAAACAATGCCCGCCTGCGGAGCGATTCCGCGGGCCCGATCCGCGCGCACGCCGTCGGCCGTCGCACTTCAGTGGACGCGGGCGCAGCGATTATCCTGCGCGAACCCAAAGCAGAGGATGGACCGGCCGTTTCCGCACTGATCGCCGCCTCGCCGCCGCTCGACGGCAACTCGGCTTATTGCAATCTCCTGCAGTGCAGCGATTTCGCCGGCACTTGCGTCGTTGCCGAGAGGAACGGCCGCATTGTCGGTTGGATTTCCGCCTATCGGCCTCCTTCGCATCCCGAGCGGCTGTTCGTCTGGCAGGTTGCCGTCGCGGCCGAAGCGCGCGGCCAAGGCCTCGGCGGGCGCATGCTCGACGCGCTGATCGTGCGCCCGGCATCGCGCGGCGCCTGCGAACTCACCACCACCATTACCGAGGCCAATCCGGCTTCCTGGGCCCTCTTCACGGCCTTCGCGCGGCGCCACGGCGCCGTGCTGACCCGCTCCGTGCGCTTCGATCGCGAAAGCCACTTTGCCGGAGCACACGATACCGAATGGCAGGCGTGCATCGCCCCCCTGCCCTTCAATTCGTCCAACTGAACGTCACTTCCAAACGAACAGGGGGTTTCCTCCACATGACGACGATTCCCACACCGAGCGCCGATGCGCCGGACACCAGCATCTATGACCGCCGAGAATCGCAGGTGCGCAGCTATTCGCGCGCCATGCCGCGCCAGTTCGACCGCGCCGAAGGCGTATGGCTGCACGACAGCAAGGGCGGGCGCTACCTCGACTTCCTCTCGGGCTGTTCCTCATTGAACTACGGTCACAACCATCCGGTACTGAAGCAGGCACTGATCGACTACATCGCGCGCGACGGCGTGACCCATGCGCTCGATCTGCATACCGAGGCCAAAACCCGGTTCCTGCGCGCGTTCGAGGACATAATCCTGGAGCCGCGCGGGCTCGATTACCGCGCTATGTTCACCGGGCCGACCGGGACCAACGCGGTGGAAGCGGCCATCAAGCTGGCCCGCAAGGTGACCGGACGCGAGATGGTCATCGCCTTCACCAACGGTTTCCACGGCATGACCCTGGGCGCGCTGGCCTGCACCGGCAATGCCGGAAAACGCAGCGGCGCCGGTGTCCCGCTGAGCCACGTCAGCCACGAGCCCTTCGACGGCTACTACGGACCCGACGTCGATACCGCGGACCTGCTCGAACAGCGCCTGTCGGACCCTTCGAGCGGGCTCGACTCACCCGCCGCCTTCCTTGTCGAGACCGTGCAAGGCGAAGGCGGCCTCAACGCGGCATCGCCTGAGTGGCTGCGCCGCATTGCCGCGATCGCCCGCAAGCATGGCGCCTTGCTGATCGTCGATGACATCCAGGCCGGCTGCGGGCGGACCGGCAGCTTCTTCAGCTTCGATGCAATGGGTTTCACACCCGACATCGTGACGCTTGCCAAATCGCTCTCGGGCATGGGCCTGCCTTTCGCGCTCACGCTGATGCGCCCCCACCTCGACCAGTGGGCGCCGGGCGAGCACAACGGGACGTTCCGCGGCAACAATCACGCCTTCGTCACCGCCACGGCCGCCTTGCGCGAGTTCTGGGCCGATCCCGCTTTCCAGGACGATATCACCCGGCGCGGCGATATCCTGGAGCGGCGGCTGGAA
The DNA here is from genome assembly GCF_017309955.1 of Novosphingobium sp. KA1. NCBI lineage: Bacteria > Pseudomonadati > Pseudomonadota > Alphaproteobacteria > Sphingomonadales > Sphingomonadaceae > Novosphingobium > Novosphingobium sp. KA1. The sequence goes on from NZ_CP021248.1 coordinate 1,617,826, forward strand.
CGCATGGCTACGCGCCATGGTCTCTCGACGCGCGGGCGGGGCATGATGCGCGGAATTGACGTGGGGAGCGGCGAGATCGCCGCGAAGATCACCTCCGCCTGCTTCGCGCAGGGGCTCATCATCGAGACCAGCGGCGCGCATGACGAGATCGTCAAGGTGCTTGCCCCGCTCGTCATCGACGATGCCGTGCTCAATGCCGGTCTCGACATTCTGGAAGAAGCCGTCGCCGAGGCGCTGCCTGCCTCGGCCGAGCAGCACGCGCTCGGCGTCGCGGCCTGAGCCTCCTCCCACCAAAAGGAATTCACGCATGATCGTTCGCAATCTCGAAGATATCCGCACGTCCGACCGCCACGTCGAGGGCAAAGGCTGGGTCAGTGACCGCCTGCTGCTCAAGGACGACCAGATGGGCTTTTCCTTCCACGTCACGACGATGTTCGCGGGCGAGGAACTGCACATGCACTACCAGAACCACCTGGAAGCCGTGCTTGTCCTTCAGGGCACCGGCACCATCGAGGATCTCGGCACCGGGCTCACCCACGAACTGAAGCCGGGCGTGATGTATGCGCTCAACGCCCATGACCGCCACATCGTCCGGCCGACGCAGGACATCCTGTGTGCCTGCGCCTTCAACCCGCCGGTCACCGGCCGCGAGGTGCACGACGAGAACGGCGCCTACCCGGCGCTCGCGGACTGAACAGGGAGGGACAGGTTCAAGATGCAGGATCTCTATCCGACCCGGTGCGCAAGCGAACCCCGGCTGTTGCCGCGCGGCGAACCCGTCGCGCGCCGGGACTGGACCCCGCAGGCGCCGCTGAGCGCGGCACAAATCGAACAATTCGACCGGGACGGCTTCCTCGTTCTGGAGAACGTGTTTTCACCGCAGGAAGTCGCCGCCCTGCAGGCCGAAACCGGAAGCCTTCTGGCCGATCCGGCCGGCCTCAAGGATGAGACGGTCGTGATCGAGCCCGGCAGCCGCGAAGTGCGCTCGATCTTCGAAATCCATCTGCAGAGCGCGGTGATGGCTCGCCTGGTTGCCGACGCGCGACTGGCGGGCGTGGCCAGCTTCCTGCTCGACGATGAAGTCTATCTCCACCAGTCGAGGCTCAACTACAAGCCGGGCTTCGCGGGCAAGGAATTCTACTGGCATTCCGACTTCGAAACCTGGCACGCCGAAGACGGGATGCCCTCCATGCGGGCTCTGTCGATGTCGGTCCTGCTGGCCGAGAACACGCCGAACAACGGACCGCTCATGGTCTTGCCCGGTTCGCATCGCACTTTTGTCTCCTGCGTCGGCGAGACCCCGCCCGATCACTACCGCCAGTCCCTGCGACGCCAGGAATATGGCGTGCCCGACGAGATGAGCCTTGCCGAACTGGCCCATCGGCACGGGATCGTCGCCCCTGTCGGCAAGCCGGGCACCGTGGTGCTGTTCGACTGCAACACGATGCACGGTTCGAACGGCAACATCACGCCTTTCCCCCGCGCCAATGCGTTCCTCGTCTACAACGCGGTCAGCAACCGGTTGAAAGATCCCTTCGCGGCCCCTGCCCGTCGCCCCGAATTCATTGCGACCCGCTTCGTTCGTCCCATCACGCCGGTTTCCGGCCCGATTGGCGGCATTACCCAGGGAGCACCGGCATGACGAGAACACACTGCGTCGAAAAGATCGGCGGCACATCGATGGCGGCAACCTCCACCGTGTTCGAAAACGTCTTGATCGCCGGGCGGGAGGGCGCGGAGCTCTACAATCGGATCTTCGTTGTCTCTGCCTATGCCGGGATGACCGACCTGCTGCTCGAAAACAAGAAGACCGGCGCCCCCGGCGTCCATGGTCATTTTCTCCGCAATGAAACGCCGGGTGCCTGGCGCACGGCCCTGACCGACGTGCTCGGCGCGATGTGGGCCCGCAATGCCGAGATGTTCGCCCGCCCGGAAAGCCGCGAGGAAGCGGACCGTTTCGTGGCCGCGCGGATTGCGACGCTCGATGCCTGCCTCGAGGATCTCGACCGGCTGCGCAGTCGCGGCCATTTCTGCCTCAGTGAACAGATGAGCACCGTGCGCGAGATGCTGGCAGGGCTCGGCGAAGCTCATGCCGCGCACTCTACCGCGCTGCTGCTGCGCGATCGCGGCGTCAACGCCGTCTTCGTCGACCTTTCCGTCTGGAACCACGACGATCTGGTCAGTCTGGATGAACGCATCCACGCCGCATTCGACACCATAGACCTGTCGCGCGAAATGCCGATCGTCACTGGATACGCAGGCTGCGAGGGCGGAATGGTCCGCCGTTACGCGCGCGGTTATTCCGAAATGACGTTTTCGCGCATTGCCGTCGTCACCAGCGCCCGCGAAGCCATCATCCACAAGGAGTTCCATCTCTCCAGCGCCGATCCGCGCCTTGTGGGTGAAGAGCGGGCGCGCAAGATCGGTCGCACCAACTACGACGTCGCCGATCAGCTCGCCAATCTCGGCATGGAAGCCATCCATCCGCGCGCGGGCCGGGGCCTGCGCCAATCGGGCATCCCGCTCAGGGTTCGCAACACCTTCGAACGCCATGACAAGGGCACCTTGATCGAAGGGGACTTCGTTTCGAAAACGCCCCGCGTGGAAATCGTCACCGGGCTCGCCTCGGTCCAGGCATTGCAGTTCTTCGAGCAGGACATGGTGGGGGAGAAGGGTTACGACGCCGCGATCCTCGAAACACTCACGCGCCATGGCGCCTGGATCGTCAGCAAGAGCTCCAACGCCAATACGATTACCCACTACCTCAGCGGAACCGGTGCCGAACAGGCTGCACGGATCGTCGAGGACTTGCGCCGGCAATGGCCGGGCGCGCAAGTGACAGCGCAGGAAGTGGCGATGGTATCGGTGATCGGCAGCGCCTTGTCCGAACCGACACTGGTGCCGCGCGCGCTCGCCGCGCTCGACCGGGCGGGCATCGGTCTTGTCGCGCTCCAGCACCAGATCCAGGGCGTCGACATCCAGTTCATCGTCGATCCGGCGGATTTCGAAGGCGCGATCCAGGCGCTGCACGCGGCACTCGTCGAGAGCGACGCCCTGACCGACCGCGCCGCGGCTTGATGGGAAAGCCCCCTTGCTGCCGCGACCGGCAGCAAGGGGGGCCGTTTCATGCTCAGCGCCATTCTTCCTGTCCGCAGCTTGCTGGCCGCCATTTTCCTGCTGATGGCGGGGGGCGGCTTCCTCAACACGCTCGTCGCCCTGCGACTGGAGCGGTCGGGAAGCGGTGCCCTGACGATCGGTCTTGTCGGCACGGCCTATTTCGCTGGCCTGACCCTGGGTTCGATCCGGGTTCCGGCACTTGTCGGCCGCATCGGCCATATCCGCGCCTTTGCGACGTTCGTGGCGCTGCTGAGCGCTGACACCCTCGCTTACGCGCTTTATACCCACGCGCTGTTCTGGGGAGCGCTGCGCCTTGTCGACGGGCTTTGCCTCGCCGGGATCTACGTTTGCATCGAAAGCTGGCTGAACGAACGGGCCAGTCCCGAGCGCCGGGGCGTAGTGCTGGCAGGCTACATGATCCTGCTCTACGGCGGGCAGGCGGCGGGGCAATTCCTGATCCGCCTCGGCGCCGGCAATCCGGCCATGCCGCTGCTGATCGGCTCGATCCTCGTTTCCGTCGCGGCGATCCCGGTGCTCCTTACCCGTATCGCCGCACCCGATACCGGCGCACTGGCCCCGCTGCCATTTGCCGAACTCTACAAGGCATCCCCGCTCGGAATGGTCGGCGCAGGACTGACCGGCATGATGCTCGGCGCGTTCTACGCACTCGGTGCGGTGTTCGCGCGCCGGCTGGGCATGGACCTTGCCGATACCACCCTTTTCATGAGTGCGGTGATCCTGGGCGGCGTGATCCTGCAATGGCCGCTCGGCTGGCTGTCCGACCGCATCGACCGGCGCAAGGTGATCGTGCTCGTTCTTGCAGGTACGCTTGCCGCAGCGCTGACGATCGTCCTTGCGGCAGCCCCCGGATCGTTGCTGCTTGGTCTGGGCGCCTTGTTCGGCGGACTGAGCTTCGCGCTCTATCCCTTGTGCGTGGCGCACACCAACGATCACCTCTCCGCGGACCGGCGCGTGGCGGCAAGCGGCGGCCTCGTGCTTGTCTATTCGCTGGGTGCAGCGGCCGGTCCGGCGATCGGATCTCTTGCAGTGGCGCTGGCCGGAGCTTCGGGCCTGTTCCTGTTCATCGCCGCCTGCGCCAGCGCTGCCCTTTCGTTTGCGCTGATGCGGCAGGCCAGATCCGAGCCCGTGCCGGCTCATCTGCAGGAAGACTTCGTCATCCTGCCGCGCACGTCGCCGCTGGCCGCCTCGCTTGATCCCCTCGCCTTGGATCCGGCGACCGGATCGGCTGAGCAAACCAAAACAGGGAGCACCCATTGAACCCGCCCATCCCCAAACCCGCCAGCCCATCTGCAAACCTGTCAGCAAGTCCACGCGCACTGCGCCGGGCGATCGCCGCCTCTGCCATCGGCAATGCCACCGAATGGTTCGACTACGGCATCTATGCTTACGGTGTGAGCTACATCTCCGCCGCGCTCTTTCCCGGCGAAACTGCCGACGCCACCCTGTTTGCGCTTGCCACGTTCGCGATCTCTTTCCTGGTTCGCCCACTGGGCGGCCTCTTCTGGGGACCGCTCGGCGACCGCTATGGCCGCAAGGCCGTTCTCGGGCTGACGATCCTGCTCATGGCCGGGGCGACCGTGGGCGTGGGCCTGATCCCCTCCTACGCTGCGATCGGCGTCTGGGCGCCGGCCCTCCTCATCGCGATGCGCATGCTCCAGGGTTTCTCCACGGGCGGCGAATATGGCGGTGCCGCGATCTTCATGGCGGAGTACGCCCCGGACGAGAAGCGCGGCTTCTATGGAAGTTTCCTAGAAGTCGGCACGCTGGCGGGCTTTTGTGCGGGCGCCCTGCTGATGCTGGGCTTTTCGCTGGCGCTGGGCGAGGAGGCCATGCGCCAATGGGCCTGGCGCCTGCCGTTTCTGCTCGCCGGGCCGCTCGGCCTTGTCGGCGTCTACCTGCGTGCGCGCATGGCGGAAACGCCGTTGTTTCAGGAAGCGGAAGCACACCGCGACGACAGCCCGGCCGGCCATGGAGGCCTCGGCCACCTGCTGAAGCGCCATCGCCGCCCGCTTCTGGCGATGAGCGGCCTCGTCATTGCGCTCAACGTCGTCAACTACACGCTGCTCAGCTACATGCCGACGTATCTCGAACGCCGGCTGGGCCTCGCCACCGACACCGCGCTGATGGTACCGATCGCGGGCATGGTGTTCATGATGGTTCTCCTACCCCTGGCCGGTTCGCTGTCCGACCGGATCGGCCGCAAGCCGATGTGGCGTTTCTCGCTGCTGGGGCTGATCCTGCTGGTCATCCCGCTCTACCATCTCATGGGTCTGGGCACGGCGCCGGCCGCGATCGGCTACGTCCTGCTTGGCCTGCTCTATGTGCCGCAACTCGCCACGATCTCGGCAACGTTTCCGGCATTCTTTCCGACACCGGTTCGCTTTGCGGGTTTCGCGCTTGCCTACAATCTTTCCACCTCGCTGTTCGGAGGAACCGCGCCGGCGTTCAATTCCTGGCTGATCGATGTGACGGGCAATCCGCTCGTTCCCGCCTATGTCATGATCGCCGCCTGCCTCTGCGGCCTGCTGGCGCTGCGTTTCACACCCGAAAGCGCGGGAAAACCCCTTCCGCGCACCTGAAGCCCCTTCCGCCTCCCGTCTCGAGTATTCTCCCTTGCCTGACCAGCCTTTCGTATCGACCATCGTCTTCGCCGGCACCAACATGCCCTGGGCCCGCGAGCCCTGGATGCGGACGGGCCTCACGCTCCTCGCCCTTGCCGGAGGCGCCTGCCTTGCGAACTGGGTGGCCAAGCGCATCGTCCTGAAAGGCGTGCTGCGGCTGCTCGGCCGCAGCCCGTTCGAGGCCGAAGCGCAGCATGTCGGTGCCATCGTCGCGCGCCTGTCCAACATCCTGCCCGCACTGATCGTCCAGTCCGGAATCGCCGCGGTCCCCGGATTGCCGGCCGAATTGGTCGCCTTCGTCCACAGCCTGAGCGCCGCGTTCATCATCCTCACCCTGGCGCTGGCTGTGACGACAACGCTGACGCTGGGCAACGAATTGTACCAGCGGCGGCCCGATGCAGGTAACCGGCCGATCAAGGGCTATGTCCAGGTTGCCAACCTGCTGGTCTATGCCGCCGCCGCGATCCTCGTGCTGGCGGCGCTCATGAACCAGTCCCCGCTGCTGCTCCTCTCGGGGCTAGGTGCGATGGCTGCCGTACTCCTGCTGGTGTTCAAGGACACCATTCTCTCATTGGTCGCCTCGGTCCAGATCGGCTCCAACGACATGGTGCGCGTGGGCGACTGGATCGAAATGCCCAAGCTCGACGCCAACGGCGATGTGATAGATATCGCGCTGCACACGGTGAAGGTTCAGAACTTCGACAAGACCATCACCACCATCCCCACGCATCGGCTAATCACGGAAAGCTTCCGGAACTGGCGGGGAATGTCGGAATCGGGCGGCCGCCGCATCATGCGTGCGCTCATGATCGACCAGACCTCGATCGGCTTTCTCGATGATGAGGGTCTCGCCAAGGTCGCGCGCTTCGGCCTGCTTGGCGACTATCTGCGCGACCGTCAGGCGCAGGTCCGCAACTGGAACGAAAGGAACGCACCCTCGGAAATCCTCGACGCACGCCGCCTCACCAACATCGGCACCTACCGCGCCTACGTGCTGGCCTATCTGAAAGCCCGGCCGGACATCGCCGAAGACAAGACCCTGCTGGTCCGCCAACTCGCGCCCGGTGAACACGGCCTGCCGCTTGAGATCTACGCTTTTGCCGCGACCACTGCCTGGGCGCATTACGAGGACATCCAGGCGGATATCTTCGATCATCTCATCGCGATCATGCCCGAATTCGGCCTACGAGTGTTCCAGCATCCGACCGGGGCGGATTTTGCCTTTGTCCACGCCGCCTAGCCCTGAACGCACGTTCCTGTCGCCCGCCTCCATGTCCTTTCAGCGGAACCCCTGACCATGCCCCCCCGCCTCTCAACCCAGCTGATCGGCCTTGCGGCCGCCACCTGTTCGCTCGCGCCGAGCGCCGCTCCGGCTCAGGTCCGCTCCCATTCGGCGGATCAGGGAACATACGTCGACACGGTAGAGCTCTCCCAAAAGGCCGATCTGGTCGTACTGGCGAGGGTAACGCAAATGAAGCCTGTGCCGACCTCGACGCCAGGCGCACTGGTGCCAAGCCATCGCCGCTACTATGCAGAAGCCAGCACCAAGGCGCTGCTGTACGGCCAGAGCGGGATCGGGGGCTCGCTGCGATATCTGGTCGACCTGCCGGTGGCGCCAGGCCAAGGCAGCGCCGATTTGACAGGCAAGGATGTGTTTCTTTTCGCCTCGCCCGTTCCCGGCCGCCCCGAGGAAATAAAGCTGGTGGAACCTACGGCACAGCAACTGTGGTCGCCGGAACGGGAAGATCGGCTGCGCGCCGTCCTTCGTGCTCTGGTCTCGCCGCACGCCCCGGCCCCGGTCACGGGGGTCAGGGAACTCAGCTACGTTCCGGGCAATCTTGCAGGGCAAGGGCGCACGCAGATCTTCCTCGATACGAAAAAGGGGCCGGTGACCATCGCCGTTCGCCACCTGCCCGGCCAGGCCGAGACTTGGGGCGTCTCGCTTTCGGAAGTGACGGGAGGCGATCTGCGTCCCCCTGCCAGAGACACCCTCGAATGGTACAACCTTGCCTGTTTCATGCCGGCTTCGCCGCCGCAAAGTGCTTACGTGTCAGGCAGCTTTCCCTCCAAGCAGCAGGCTTATGCGGACTATCGCATGGTCCTTGCAGCGCTCGGCCCATGCGAACGCAGCCAGTGAATGATCCGAACCGAAACGCGCTTGAAAATTGCCGACTTTATGACGGAAACAGCATAATATCAGGGACGTTGTTACCCTGATCGAACAAGCCGACACGGAGAGCGGATTTGGACAAAGCGAGCGCGCCATTGCCATCGCAGGATAACGTGGCAGCACATTTCCAGCACGTGCCGCTCTATCGCTGGTGGCGGCGCGCGATCGTCGGCCGCGTCGATCACGCTCTCGTTCTGGAGCGTATCCAGGAGGATAGTGGCTGGTCACCGCGCTATGCCTTCATGGTGATGATGTCCGCGGGGATCGCAGTTCTCGGCCTGCTCCTGTCGTCTCCGGCAGTGGTAATCGGCGCGATGCTGATTTCCCCCCTGATGAGCCCGATCCTGGGGCTCGGCTTCAGCCTCGCCCTCTTCGATTTCTCCGAAATGCGCCGTTCGCTGACGGCTCTGGCCATCGGCGCGGTAGCTGCCGTCGTCTTCACCGCACTTATCGTCGCGCTTTCGCCGCTGCAGGCCCCGACTGCCGAGATCATCGCGCGCACCCGGCCCAACCTGTTCGACCTTGCCGTCGCGCTGTTCGCGGCGCTCGCCGGAACATTCGCGATCATCCGGGGGCGCGGCGACACGATTGTCGGCGTCGCGATCGCTACGGCCCTCATGCCGCCGCTTGCAGTCGTGGGTTACGGCCTTGCGACCTGGAACATGCCGATCCTCGGCGGCGCCTTTGCCCTGTTCGTGACAAACTTCGTGACGATCGCATTGTCCGCCACGGTCATGGCGCGCTTCTATGGCTTTGGACACCACCTCAGCAGTCAGCAGACCTGGACGCAGACTTTCGTGCTGCTCTTCGTCTTCATGGGCATGGCAATCCCGCTCGGCATTTCCCTGCGGCAAATCGCCAGTGAAACCGTGACCCTCAACCAGACCCGGACGTTCCTGGCGCAGCGCTTCGGCGCGGACGCGCGCATTACCCAGCTCGACATCGACTTCGACAGCAAGCCGCTGGTCGTGCGTGCCGTCGTCATCGCTCCGCGCGCAAGCCTCGAACGATCCAGCGGCTTGCAACAGGATTTGACCGAAAGGCTCGGACGGCCGTTGAAACTGCGGCTGGATCAGGTCGTCCTGGAGCCAGGAGCGGGCGCCATCGATGCGCAGCGCGAAGAGCTGCGCCAGGCAGGTGAAGCCGCCGCAATCGAGAGCCAGCGTATTGCCGCGCTTTCGCAGGTTCTGGCGCTTACGGCCGGCATTGCCCCTGACAGTGTCACCATCGACCGCGACCATCACCGCGCCATGGCAACGGCGGGTCCCTTGCCCGGAGCCTCGCTGGCAACCTACCGCACATTGGAGCGCCGCGTCGCCGCGCAGGCGCAAGGCTGGGACATTGTCCTGATCCCGCCGCAAATGGCCTATCCGCAAATCGCCTTTGTCGGCACCGACGACCAGCTGGACGCGCCTTCTCGCGAGGCGGTCCTGACCTCGGCGTGGGCGGCTCAGCGCTGGAACGTCCGCGCTCTCGCGGTTCCAGGTCTTCCTGAAGCTACACCCGAGACACCCTCGCTCACCGAGCGACGCGCTATTACGATTGCGGCACTTCTGCGCGAAAACGGTATCGAACCCAAGCCCGCCCCGGCCGCAGGCAGCCGAATTGCGCTCCGGGCCGCCACTGCTGACGAGGAACGGCCTTGAGCCCTGCCCTCCTCAGCGCGCTGATCCTGCTCGGCGCGCTGGTCCTGTTCGTCTCGGAGCGAGTGCGGCACGATCTCGTGGCCCTGTTCGCGCTCATTGCCTGTCTTGCAGCCGGACTTGTGACGCCTGCCGAAGCCTTCACCGGCTTTGCCGACCCGGCCGTGATTGCCGTTGCCGCGGTGCTTGTGGTTGGCCGCGCCATCGAACTCAGCGGTGCGGCAGCGGTTGTCGCCAGCAGGATCATTCCTCCCGGCGCACCGTTCGCGATCCGCCTCTCCAGCCTGCTTCTGGTTGGCGCCCTGCTCTCCGCCTTCATGAACAACATTGCCGCGCTGGTCATAACGATGCCGATCGCCTCCGAAATCGCACGGTCTGCAAGACGCCCGCCGGCGGCGACACTGATGCCGCTTGCCTTCGCGACGATCCTGGGCGGCATGACGACACTGATCGGCACGCCTGCCAATCTCATCCTCTCCTCGGTGCGCGAGACCCGGCTCGGCGCGCCTTTCGGCTTCTTCACCATGACGCCTGTGGGCATTGCCGTCACGATCGTGGGACTTGCCTATCTGGCGCTCATCGGCTGGCGTCTCCTGCCGAAGCGTGGCGGCGAGGTGACAGATGAAAAGGCCCCCTGGCGCGTCTATGAACTCGAAGTGCGCGATGAGACTTTCGATTTTGCTGAATTGCGCCAGCGCCTTCGCCGTTCCGGTGCGCGGCTCCTTGCAATGTTCCGCGATATCGAGCGGATCGAGGGCATCGATCGGCTGTTGCCCCAGGATCGGTTGCTGGTTCTCTCGCGAGAGAACCAATGGTCCGTCGCGGCCAAATCGGGCCTGGCCTCGGACGTTGCTGTAGACCGCGATCCCGATGCCGTTACGGGTCGGGTCGTTGTGGCTTACGGTTCGCCCCTCATCGGCATGGGCTATGACGAAGTCCGTACGCGTAGCCTGCAGCAATTGCAGGTTGTAGCCGTGGGCCCCAGGGTCGCCAAGGAACGGGTTCAGCTTGTCGACATGCGCATCGGCCCGGGGGACCAGCTCTACATCCGTGGCCCGCAGCGTGTTCTGGGTGCTTTCTGTGCCGGAGCACGCCTCCTCGAGATCGATCGGCACGATCCGATATCCACGGCGCGCCCGCAGGCGCTCGCAATCCTCGCCATCTTTGCCGCAGCGATCGGCTCCATCGTCGCGCTGGGGCTATCCCCTGCCCTCGCGTTTACCGGGGCAGCCGTGCTCATCGCCGCAGCGCGCCTTCTCCCGGCCGAGGAAATCTATCGCTCCATCGACTGGAGCGTGATCGTCCTGCTCGCCGCGATGATTCCGGTCGGTCAGAGTTTCGAGCATAGCGGGGCGGCGGCCATCGCCGCACAGTGGCTGGGACAGGCCCTCGGCGGGATTCCGCTCATCGGTGTGCTGGCAGCGTTGTGCGCGGTAACCTTGGTGCTGTCGATTTTCCTCAACAACGTGGCGACCGCGATCATCATGGGGCCGCTGGCGATCGATGCGGCAAACCTCCTGCACGTCAGCCCGGATGCCGCGCTGCTGGCGGTACTGATCGGCGCGTCTTCGGATTTCCTGACGCCGATCGGCCACCAGAACAACCTCCTGGTCATGGGGCCGGGAGGCTATCGGTTCGGCGACTACGCACGCATGGGCGCGCCGCTGGTGGCGCTCGTCGTGGGCTGCGCGGCGCTTACCCTCTCGTGGCTCTACGCCTGATCCGGGACTTCCCGGTGCACCAGCCGCAAGACGACGAAGCCGGCGGCGAGGAAGGCGACGCGCAACTGCTCCGCATCATGGAGACGATGCAGGCCCTGCTGCGCAAAGGGCCAACCTTCCATCGTCCGCCGTTCGGTACCCTACGCCACCAACCGACCACCTTCGCGCAACAACCCGCGCAAGGAGCGCAACATGGTCTGATCTGCATCGTCGAAATAGAGCACGTTGAGCGCGAGGTCCTTGCCGAAGTCAAAAAGACCGATCGCGATCTCGAAAAGCTCGTCGACATCATGCTGCGAGGCGGCAATGTGGCCGAAGGCGTAACCGGCAAGCTGGCTTGAATGAGGATCGAGGATTTCTGATTTCAGATGGTTGCGTGAGGGTACGCAACCAAAGCAACGCATCCCGATTAGGCAGTGTATTCCCGCGCCAATCAGAACATCGCACGCACACCAAAGACCGCCGAAACGCCGGACACCCCCTCACCCGCAGTCCGCGCAATCCGGGCGGTTCCGCCAAGCTTGCGCTCCCAGTTCACGCCCACGTAAGGGTCCAGCGATCGGTTTCGCTCGTAGCGCAGTCTCGCACCCATTTCGAGGCGCTCGAAGCCCGCTCCGACGTTCAGCGCCGGTACGTCCTGAAAGGCGAAATTGACTTCAGCCTCGGGTTCGAGCACCAGCGACTGGGTTATGCGCTGGGTATAGCCCGCCTTGCCGCGTGCGTGGACATCGCCCTTGTTCGAGACGAGCAACTGACCTTGCAGTTCGAACCAGTAAGGTGCCAGCCCCTCGATGCCGACCAGCGCGTAAGTGCGCTGCGGATCGGGCCGGAAGTCCTGCCGCATGCCGAGTTGCAGGTTGAACCAGGGATCGAGCGCGTGACGCCAGTAGGCATTAAGCTCGATACGCTCGGCCCGCTCGCCGAAGGTGCCCTCGCCCTCGCTGGCAAGCACGATCCGGTCGATATCGCCGCCGTACCACGCCTGCCCTTCCCAGCCGAAACCGTCCCCGCCCTTGCCGGTGCGGAATTCCAGTTGGTCGACCTGAAGGGCGAAAGTGTTGAACTTCATCTCCTTCACCATCGCCGCGCGCGACGCCGCCATGCGATCGGGCGCGAAGAAGCGCTGCGCAGGAAAGTCGGTCGGCACCGGTGGCGGCGGGGCATCACCCGGCTCGTCGGAGACCGTGCTTGCGGGGACGGCGTGAGCGGAGTGATCCATGCCCTTCATATCCGGCGCGCTCATGTCCATGCCGGACATGTCCATCTGCGAATGGTCCATGCTGCCATGATCCATTCCGGCATGTTCGTCGGCTTGAGGCGGTGTGGGATTAGCCTCCTGCGCTTGCACGGCCAAAGGGGAGGTCGCCAGCAGCAGCGAGGTGAGGACCGGGAAGAACCGAGCCATCAGGCTTCTCCCTCCCGGCGCACCGTCACCACGCGCTGAAGCGCCCCGGGTTTTCCGGAGGCTCCGATTTATGAGAAGGAGCTTTCGTTATGAGCAGAACCCGGAACAAGTTTTCACCTGAGATCCGCGATCGTGCAGTGCGTATGGTTGGCGAACATCGCGCCGATTACGGTTCGGAGTGGGAGGCGATGTCTTCGATTGCCGCCAAGATTGGCTGTACGGCCGAGACGCTGCGCCGCTGGTGCCGCGAGGAGGCGAGCCGACGAGCGGGGCCAGCGGCGCTTGCCGCTGATGAGAAGGCCAGGATCAAGCTGCTCGAGCGCGAGGTAAAGGAGTTGCGGCGCGCGAACGAGATCCTGCGCAAGGCATCGGCGTATTTTGCGCTGGCGGAGCTCGACCGCCGCGAGAGGTGATGATGTCGTTCATCGACGCGCATCGCGAGGACTTGGGTATCGAGCCGATCTGCCGCGAACTGGCGATCGCCCCGTCCTCCTATCGTGAACATGCTGCCCGTCTGGCCGACCCCGCCAGGCGTTCAGCACGTGCCCGGCGCGATGACGACATGCGCGAGCTGCCAGAGAAACTCCGTCAGTCACTCACGTGGGACCAAGGTGCCGAGATGGCCCAGCACGCAACGCTCCGGGTCGACAGTGGACTGAAAATCTACTTCTGCGATCCGCAAAGCCCATGGCAGCGTGGCTCAAATGAAAACACCAACGGCCTGCTCCGCCAATACTTCCCGAAGGGCACCGATCTCAGCCGGCACTCGATACCAGAACTCGAAGCAGTTGCTCACGCCATGAACACGCGCCCGCGTAAGACGCTCGGATGGAAGACACCTGCAGAAGTCCTCGACCAGTTCCTCGCCCCGCAGCAGGAAGCAGGTGTTGCGACGACCGATTGAATCCGCCCAATACCTTGCCATGAACTACACCCAGCGCCTTGCCGAAGCCAACCTGGTTCCTTCAGTCGGCAGTGTCGGGGACTCTTACGACTGTGAGAAGATGCGTGCAGTCTGGAAGGTCTGACCCGTGCTTACGACTGACCACGTGTCATGGCGTTGATCTGTCGGCCCTCCAGGCTGCACCCGGGGCGTCGCGAAACGTGACTTGATAGGAGCCTGAGGGAGTGCCGTCCCGTCACAGTCCTGTCCGCTCGCGAAGGGCCTTCGGGTTCCACCCGCCTGGAGGACCAATATGCATGATATCACACCAGACGCCGTCGTCATCGGCATCGACACCCATAAAGACGTTCACGTCGCGGTCGCGATCAACGGATTGGGCGCGCGGCTTGCCACAGCATCGTTCCCGGTAACCAGCAAGGGCTATCGCCAGGTAGCAGCTTGGGCAACCGAGCACGGAACCGTGCACGCGTTCGGTATCGAAGGAACTGGCTCATACGGTGCCGGCCTCGCACGTGCGTTGGCTGCGAAGGGTTGGCGCGTCATTGAGGTCGGCCGGATCAACCGGCAGCTCCGGCGTCGATATGGCAAGACCGATACCGTGGATGCCGAGTCTGCTGCAAGGGCCGTGCTTGCGGGTGACGCTGGCGGTGAGCCCAAGCTCGGTGATGGCACCGTCGAAATGATCCGTCACCTCAAGATCGCCCGCGACACCGCGCTCAAAGCGCGAACACAAGCCATGGTCACGCTCAAGACAATGCTGGTGAACGCGCCCCAGGCGTTGCGCGAGCGGTTCATCAGCATGACCGGCAAGATGACGCTTATCCACGCGATCGCAGCGCTGCGCCCGGGGGCACTGCTATCCACCACTGCATCGGCGAAGATGGCGCTACGCGCATTGGCGAACCGATGGCTGATGCTGGATGCCGAGATCAAAGAGCACGAAGCCGTCCTCGAGCAGTTGGTGCGTGCCCACGCACCGGCATTGATGGATGCGCCTGGCGTGTCGACCGGTACCATCGCCGACATGCTCATTGTCTTGGGCGACAATCCTCAGCGGATCCGATCCGAGGCCGCGTTCGCCAAGCTATGCGGCGTGTGCCCCGTGCCGGCATCAAGTGGCAAGACCAACCGTCACCGGCTCAACCGCGGTGGCAACCGGCGGGCGAATGCGGCTCTGTACCGCGTCGCCTTGGTTCGCATGCGCCACCATCCGCCGACCCGCGAATATATCCAGCGCCGAACCGCCGAAGGCAAGTCACCTCGCGAAATCCGGCGGTGCCTCAAGCGCTACATCGCTCGCGAAATCTACCAACACCTTTGCACTGAAAAGCCGCTCCCAGCAGCCGCGAAAGGCTCTTGACCAACATAGGAGCATCAACGCTTTGGCCGAAACAATCAATGGTCTCTACAAGGCAGAGGTAATCTGGCGCCAGCGCTCCTGGCCGAGTGCATCGGCCGTCGAAATGGCCACCTTGCGCTGGGTCCACTGGTACAACGAGCATCGCCTCTTCGGTCCCATCGGCTACATTCCGCCCGCCGAGGCAGAGGCAAATTACTATGCAGCCATCGAGACCCTCGATATGGCTGCCTGAGCCAAACCGGATAGCCTCCGGAAAACCCGGGGCGCTTCACTCCCCAAGGGAGACCGCGAGCGGGAGGGAATGGTTCCGCGCCGGAGACGCGCTCAGAGGCCGTTTGGAAATTCGCGAAAAGCGCATTGCACGCCGCCAGCCTTCAAAATGCCCTGCCGGGCATTTTCCAGACAGACTTCAATCCTCGCTGGCCAAGTCCTCGGCCAAGGCTCCATAGGGCGCTTGATCGGGCGTTTCATCAAGCGCGCCCTCCCGCGCCTCGCGCAGCGCCCGCTCGACCGCCTCCAGCACCCCGGCCAGCCCGCTGCCTTCGGCAACGAGAATCTCGACGGCCAGCCCCTCGCGCACATGGCGCAGGCGGCCGATCCGCGATCCGTCCAGCTCGATCGCCTGTTCGGCCTCGCGCAAGCGATCGGTCGTCTTGCCGGCCTGCTTGAGCCGTGCCAGCACGCTGGCCGCGGGGATCAGCCGCTCGCCAGTGGCGGCCAGCTTCTGCTGCTCCTCGGCGATGCCACGGGCCGCGCAGAGCACATGTTCGCGCTGCTGGGCCCGGCGCAGCAGCGGCGTCAGCACCTCGGAATGGCGGACGCGCAGTTCGTCCTTGGTGGCGAAGGCGTCTACCACCTCGTCCGGCATCTGTGCCAGCGCCAGCAGGCGACTGAGCTGGCTGTTCGACAACCCGAGTGCTTCTGCCATGCGCGACTGGACGCCGCCGTAGAAACGATCGACCGCATTCTGATAGCTGCGCGCGCGATCGATCTCGGTGATGTCCTGACGTTCACGGTTCTCGATATCGGCAAGGCGGAACGCCTCTTCGTCCGACAGGTCGACGATCAGCGCGTTCAGGCGGATTTCCGGCCGCCCGTTGTGATTGAGCCAGTCTATCGCGAAACGGCGCCGGCTCCCGACCAGCAACTGGTAGGGCAGGTCGGCGCCCGGAGGGTTGCGGCGGTCCAGGACGGGGATGCGATTGCCGTCTTCCAGCGCGATGGAATCGATCAGCGAGCGGCAACTATCGGCAGAGAGGCCCGGCACGTCGCGCGGGTTGCCGTCCCACACGCTGCAATCCGACGGCCGGATCGAGATCGCCCCGCGCGAACGGGTATTGTCCTGCACGAAATCCGACAGGCGCGCATCCAGCCGCGACAGCGCCGCGGCATCCGCAGGCCGCAATTCGGCCGGGGCAGGTTCGTAGGACAGGGTTGCGAGAATATCCTTGAGAAAACCTGCCATCAAACCCTCCGATGGTGCGCTGCAAAGCCCGCACAAGGCGCCAGATCGGGACCGCCTGCCCCGCGCTTCGCGGCATTGCCGCCCCCTGGCCCACCGATGATACCGCCCCGCAGCGCCGGTGCTGCCCGAAACTGTGTTCGTTTCGACTGCATTTTCGGTGGACGCTTGCGGTATCGGGCGGCGCGGGAACCTGCCGCGCCGCCCAGCCCGTTCGGTGGTGCGACCCGAGGGCTATTCAGAACCGCCTGCTGGCCGTGATCGCCAGCCCATGCACATGGCGATCGGCGGCAAATTCGCCCGAATAGGCAAGCCTTATGCTTATCCGCTCGCCGCTCGCCGCGGACAGTCCCGCCTTCACGACGGCGACGTCGCGGGCATACTGTGCCCCGGGCAAGACAAAGATCGGCGTATCACCGCCGGCAAACACGGCTTCGATCCGGCTATCGGGATGGCCGCGCAATTCGCGTTGCCATTGTGCCTCGACGTTCGGCCTTACGGTCCACGAACCTGTTCGGGCCTTGGTCGAGGCACGCAGGCCAATGCTGCTGCGAACGGACTGCGTCTTGTACTGCGCCACGGCCAGAGCGGCCGCACCACCGTGTTCGACAAAGCCGCTTACATCAGCATAGCGGTAGTGCAGCCCGGCGAAGGGTTGCGCCCGAAGGGCGCCGAACTGCAGGATGCTACCAGCCTCGACGGTTGCGGCGGCGTTGTCTCCGCTCACGTTTGTCCTCAGCTGGTCGGAAAAGCCGCTCCAGCTGATCTGCCGGCGAAGCTTGTAATAACTGCGATTATAGACAGAAGTCGCGTCGATATAGAACGTGTTGGTCGAATAGCTGGCGTAAGGACCGATATCGACGTTGAACTGCGTGATCCGGGGGTGCTGCGACCGGTCGAGGTTGGCATCGATGCCGTCGATCCCCAGCGTTGCCCCCAGAATCAGGCCTTTCGCCGGCGAGACATCCAGGCCGGAGCGGATCGACCGGCTGTCCGAATTGGCCGCGGGCCGGTCGATCCGCTGCTTGTAGGCAGCCTGCTTGAGCCCGAAGCTGAGCATGAAGCGAACCGTCTGGTCGGCAGGCGGCGGCGGCGCCGCCGCCGCGTCCCACGCCTGTTCGCGCCGCTCGGCCAGATAGCCCCGGATCTCGCTATCGCTGGCATCCATCGACTGGATCGCCAGTCGCGGCAAGAGCCGGTAATTGCGCGGCGAAAGCTGGCCCAGCGCATCGGCGCGCTCCGCCGAACTGCCCAGGCCGTCGATCGCTGCGAGCATGTCGCCATAAACGGTCGTGTCGGGGCTGGCGATGCTGTCCAGAGCGCCGGCCACGGCGCCTTGCGCGGGGGTTGCCGCATCCTCGCCATAAGTGGCGGCCTGCGCCGCGCTTCCCAGCGAAACCGCTGCCATCAGCGACAAGGCCGCCACCGCGCTGCGCTGGAAAAAGATGGTATCGAAGCGCAAGTTCGCCTCCTTCCATGGAGCGTTTTCCAGTCCGGCAGGAACACCGGTTTGGAAAACGCGAAAGACCGCCAGACCATGATCCGGATGCCCGCGGCAACCTTCACGACAAGGACAGATGATCGGCAATATTTACAATGAAGCAACGTGAATTGAATTCTGATCGGATGGTTATTATTGATCAATACTTACAACAATCATCGATAACGCCGCGATAATTTCGCAATATCGTTCGTAATCCCGCTGATCGCGGAAAGATTCCAGAGCCTTTGCGCTCCACCGGCATTCCTTGCGCGCGCCCCTCGCCATGGCCGAAAAAAATACCGTCGATCCGGTTCCATTTTTTTCGTGGCACCGCGAAACCCAGATCCATCCCGTCGCGGCCATGATCCGGCACCAGCGCTCAAAATGCCCTTTCGGGCATTTTTCAAACGGACCCTCAACGCCAGTTCGGGCCTTCGATCCAGGTCACCAGGCTCTTGCGGCTACCCTGGCTGACGGACAGCACACGGTGCTGGAGAAACGAGGGAAAGATCAGCAGGCTGCCGCGATCGGCAAAGGTCGGCCCGGGGTTCTGGATGCCGAAGAACTCGAACTGCCCTCCATCGTAATCGCCGGGTGCCGAAAGCTGCACAACAACCGAAAGCTTGCGCGCGAACGGACGGTTCGATTCCAGCCAGACATCCTGATGCCAGTCGTAATGCCCCTTGTTTGTCGCGTGGTACTCGGTGAACTGCAGTTCGAACGGCGCAACGATGTCGGCACCGAAGTTCGAGCGGTTCGACGACTGCACAAAGGACATGATGCGCGAGACGATGTCCTTCTCCCGCCCCGCATCGAACCAGCGGATGGTCGAACTGCGCTGGATGTGATCGCTGCGCAGGTCCGCCGCAAAACCGACCGTCGCGTCCTGCGGAGCGTAATGCGCCGCGCGATTGACGATCGCGTCACACTCCGCATCGCTCAGCGCCTTTGGCCAGACTTCCCAGACGTTTTTCATTTCCCCTCCCACATCACAACTTTTCCTCATCGGACCATCGTCGATCCGGGACGCCGCTCAACCGTTTTGCGTATACGCAAAAGCGTTCAGATCGAGCGCGCCAGACTGAACAGGAACCGCGCTTTCTTGCTGTAATTCGGTGAAATACTCTTGACTGGGGCCGCCACTTGTGCCTCGACGATCCAGCCCGGAACCGGCGATACCCGCACTCCGCCGCCCGCCGTCGCCAGCGAATAATCGGCAGCCTTCAAGCCGTACGTCGGCCTGCCGTAACTATGGGCAAGCACACCATCGCCATAGACAAAGGCCGTCAGCGCCCGCTTGCCTTGCGCGCCGCCAACGAGCTGCCACGCCACTTGCACCTGTCCCGCCACCGCCTTATCGGCGGTGACGATCCCGGTCCGGTAGGCCAGGCCCGCGCCTTCCCCTCCCAGCGAAAACCGTTCGGTCGTCGCCAGCCGGTCGCGTGTGTATTGGCCGCGCAGGGTCGCCTGAAGCGATACCTTGCCGCCGACCTGCTTGACAAACGTGGTCTGGGCATTGGCCTTGCGGAAATCGGCCTGCGAATAGCCGGCCAGCGGCCGCGCGCCGAGCGCATCGAGCCCCTGGCTGATCGTGGCTGAAACGGCGTAACCACCGGTCTTGCCGATCGCGCTCCACGATGCCCCAAGCCGCAGGGCGCGGGTGCGGAATTGCCCGAAGGCGGTATCGAGGTAGTAGTTGCTGCTGTTGGCGCCGTCGAGCGATGCATGCACCGTAAGGTTGCGGCGATAGGAGCGGATCACGGGATGCGACAGGGCGATGCCCACCTGGCGCGCTTCGCCGAGGATGTCGCTCGTGCGGGTGCGGGTGCGGACATA
Organism: Novosphingobium sp. KA1; assembly: GCF_017309955.1. NCBI lineage: Bacteria > Pseudomonadati > Pseudomonadota > Alphaproteobacteria > Sphingomonadales > Sphingomonadaceae > Novosphingobium > Novosphingobium sp. KA1. The sequence continues at coordinate 1,637,569 of NZ_CP021248.1, forward strand.
GGCGCCGCTCACCCCCAGCGTTGTTCCATCGCTGCCCAGCGGCGTCGCATGGCTGAGCGTGTAGAACTGATAATGCGCCGGCTGGAACGGCAGATAGGCGGAAGCACGCGTGACGTCCGCTTCGCGCAGCAGCCCGTTCGCCGCCACCGTGACCTGGGCCTGCACGCCGGAGGTCACGTTGACCACGCCGCCGTTGTTGAGGTTGACGCCCAGTTCGATCTGCTTGCGCTTCACGGCAAGGTCGAGCGCCAGCTCGCCGGGCCGGGCGGTCCGCCGCAGCTTCGCCTCGACCCGCTGTCCGGGAATGTCGCGCAGCAGCGACAGGGTCCGCTCCAGCGTGGAGCGGCGTGTCGGCATCTCTTTCATCAGCCGTTTCATGCGCCGGTCGATCAGCCGCGTGGGAGTGCTCGGCGTCCGGTGGCCGAGCGCATAATCGACGACCCGCCCCTCCACCGCGCGCACCAGCAGCACGCCGCCGGTCGGCGCCTGTGGGGGGATCGACACCGCGTAAAAGGCAATATCGCTGCGCGCATAAGCCGCGGTCACCGCATTGGCGATGCCCTGCAGCACCTCCTTGTCGAGAGGCTTGCCGATCCACGGGCGCACGCAGGCCGCCAGGGTTTCTTCCGCAAGGGTGCTGCCGTCGAAACGCACCGCGGTGAGCACGGCAGCAGTCAGCGGCCCGGCGGCCCCGGGCCCGGCGGCCTTGAGTTCGGCCGGCAGATCGACGGGCGGGGCGACAGTCTGCGGCGCAGGAACCGGATCGCCTTGCGCGGGCCGCGGCAGGACCGGAACCGCGCGGTCGATACGGTCGCGGTCAATCGTCGGCACGGGATTGGCCTGGTCGGCAATCTGCGCCTGCGCAGGACGGCTGAGCGGCACCGTCACCATCGCCATGAGCAGGGCGATAGCAAGCAGCACGCGGCCGCCGATCCGGGTCCACGCAGGCGATCCGGCACGCTCGTCCAACCGGCACGGAGGCAACAGGATGGGAATAGCCTCGACTGTCATTTCAGTACCTCCCGCCGGGATCACCCGGGCCGTGCAATCGGCGCGCACAGCGAATGCGCTGCGCTGTTCCTGCTCCGGTCTAGGGAGTGCGGCAGGGCACCGCACGGCAAAGAGCAGCCGCTGCGAGGGTATCGGCGCGGGGCGCTCCGAACCGCACCGGCGGCGACATGTTCGGGGTGAAACCAATCCCGGCGGTCCCACGCAACAGGCTTGCGGAAAGCCGGAAAGACCTGTCGGCAGCGCTATCGCGCTGCGCACGATCAGGCCTGAACGAAACCCGGGAAAGGGGCCGCATAATACGCTTATTACATTGATATAAAATGATTATACCTGCGGCGCCGACGATGCCTGGGCCATTGGGCCGCCGGGATCGCGCCTGCGCAAAGCGAGCGTCCAACGGGACAATGGCCGCCCCGATCGGCGCGCCGCAACAACCGGATCGGCGGCAAGACGCAGCCGGACCGGCTCAGACTTGCTCAACCTTGTCCGGCCGCCTCGCCCGGAAGAACCTCGGGCAAAACCTCGGGCAGCGACGATCGCACCAGCCAGCGTTCGAGCGTGCGCATCAGCACGGCCGGATCCACCGGCTTGGCGACATGATCGTTCATGCCGGCCGCAAGGCATCGCTGGCGCTCCTCCTCGTAAGCGTGCGCGGTCATCGCGATGATCGGCAACTGCTCCACCGGCCAGCGCCTGCGGATCACCCGGGTGGCTTCAAGACCGTCCATTTCCGGCATCTGCACATCCATCAGGATCGCGGCATAAGCCCCCTGCCGCGCCTCCACCCCCGCGCAGGCGGCCAGGCCGTCGGCCGCACAGTCGACCTCCAGCCCGGCATCGCGCAGCAGTTCGGTGCCGATCTCGCGGTTGATCTCGTTGTCCTCCACCAGCAGCACGCGCAGCCCGCGCAGGCGCGGCGAAACGACCGGTGCGATCGGCCCCGCCAGAGCGCTGCCCTCCATGAAGCCCGCGCCGGAAAAGACCGCCACGATCGTCTCGAGAAGCGTCTCGGGCACCAGCGGCTTGGGCAGAAATCCGTCGATGACGTCCGCGCCGGTCCCCAGGACCGCTTCTTCGGTGCCATAGGCGGTGACGAGGATCGTCTTGGGCAGCAACAGGCCGCGCAGCACCGTGCGGATCGCCTGCGCCGTTTCCAGACCGTCGAGCCCCGGCATCTTCCAGTCGATCAGGACCAGATCGTAGGGCCGGGCGATCTCCTCCGCCGCCCGCAGCGCACTCAGCGCCTCGCTTCCCGAAGCCACGAGGTCGAGCGACATGCCCCATCCGGCCAGCACTTCCTGCATGATCTGGCGCGAGGCGGAATTGTCGTCGGCAGCCAGCACCCGCAGGCCCTTCACCCAGTCGGGGACCGACACGTCGCGCGGCCCGTCCGCCGCCAGCAGCATCGGTATCCGGCACGTGAAAGTGCTGCCCTCGCCCGGCGCGCTCGCCACCGCGATGCCGCCGCCCATCTGCTCCAGGATCTGCCGGCAGATCGCCAGCCCGAGGCCGGTGCCGCCGAAGCGCCGGGTCGTGGTGCTGTCGGCCTGGGTGAAGGAGGTGAACAGGCCCGCCTGCTGCTGCGCGGTCATGCCGATGCCGGTATCGGCCACGCAAAGCGTGAGGACCACGCGGTCCTCCCCGTCCCGCTCGGCCGCCAGCCCGACCCGCACCATGCCCCCGGGGGAGAATTTCACCGCATTGTTGAGCAGATTGAGCAGGATCTGCCCGAAGCGGATCTCGTCCCCGCAGAGGCGCCGGGGAACGTCCGCGGCGATCTCGGTCACGACCATGACGCCTGCGAATTCGGCATCGTGGGCGATCAGCTGGCGCTGGGCCTCGACGGCGGCGCGCACGTCGAACGGATGCGCTTCGAGCGACAGCTTGCCCGCCTCGTTCTTCGAGAAGTCGAGAATGTCGTTGATGACCCGCAGCAGCGAATTGCCCGCCTGGTTGATCTTGGCGACGTAGTCCTTCTGCCGGGCGTCGAGCCGGCTGCGGCCGATCAGATGGCAGAAGCCCAGGATCGCGTTCATCGGCGTACGGATTTCGTGGCTCATGTTGGCGAGGAACAGGCTCTTGGCGCGGTTGGCCTCTTCCGCCTCGCGGGTGCGTGCCTCCAGCGCCTCGTGCTTTGCCAGGATCTCGTCGGCCAGAGCTTTCTGCCGCGTGAAACTCTCGACCAGACGGTCGCTCAGCCAGACCAGGACCGCCGTCTGGAACAGGACGATCACGGCATGCAGGACGACCCGCTCCACGCTGCCGCCACCGGGGAAGACAACCAGGGGCAGGAGATAGAGCAGCACCAGGTGATGCAGTATCGTCGCCACGGCGGCGACGAGGATCGCCAGCCGGTCGCACCAGGCGATGGTCACCGCGAACATCGCGAAGAAGTACATGTGCATGTCCATCTGCCAGGGATGCCCCCGCAGCAGGACCAGCAGGACCGCAGGTTCCCCGATCAGCACCACCGCCGAAACATAGCGCGTCGCCCGCGAAATCCCGCGGCGGTGCCACATCAGGTGATAGCATCCCGCCAGCGCCACGCCGGCCAGCGCGGCGCGCCAGGCGGAATTGCGGGTCATCACCGCCACGCCCGCCAGCAGCGGCACATGGGCCCAGACGAGGAACAGCAGGAAGCGGCCGACCCGGTGCCGCAGCGTGTCGAGTTCCGTAATCATCCGCCCCCTCTCCCCGCCTTAGCTCGTAAACTCATAAACGGCACCATCGAGGCGCCCAAATGGCCCAGCGCTGCGTCGGGAAGTCTTGAAATATCGACATATTCCAGCGCCTTCCCTCCTGCCGCTGCGCCATTTTGCCTCAAACCTCGATTGTGCCGTTTATGAGTTTACGACCTAGTTGCCCTCGCAAGCGGCCCTTGCGCTCGTGCCGATCACCATCCACGCGCCGGCCTTGCGCATGGACGATGCGAAGTCGGGCGCCGCCGAATCCACCACCAGACTGTTCGGCAAGGCACCCGCGCCGATCAGCCTGCCGTGCGAGCGCTGGACCAGCGTGACCGTCTCTCCCAGTCCCATGCCGCGCCCGGCCACGACCAGATAGCGCCCCGAATCCGCCGCCTGCATCACCGCTGCGGCGACAAGCAGCACCAGCAGCAGTGCCAGAATTCCGCCCGCGGGAGCAAAATCGCGGAGAGTGGGACGGTCGTCATCGCTGCGCTGTGCTACGGCCATTTACATATTCAAGCACAGTTCGTTTCTTCATGGGTTAACAATTCGATCATTTTCCCTTCAATCGAGGGATCGTGACGATTTTACCCGGTGCAAGAAGCGGAAGGTGATTTCAGCAAGAGCCCGTTGGTTTTCGTTCAGGGGCGGACGGAAACCAGCGGGCCGGAGCCGGCGAGCCCGGCGCCGAGAAATTCGCCTTTCGCGAATTTCCAAACGGGCTCTCAGGCCGGGGCGCGCATGGCCGCGACGAAGTCGCTCAGCAACAGGCGGACATCGAGTTCCTCGATGACACGAATGGTGCGTCCGGGAATTTCGTCGCCGTAACGGGCGTCGTCGAGGATCCGGCGCGCCGTCTGGGTCCGGCTCCGGCTGGTCGCGGCCGAAATCGCGGTGAGCAGCACCAGCGCGCTGTCCCCGCAGCCGATCGTGCCGCCCAGTTTGACGAACGGCGGCAGCGCGGCATAGCGCTCGTAGAGCCACTGCGTCGTCGCCGAAATGTCGCGCACGTTGACTTCGAAGTCGGCGATCGAGATCTGGCACTGCGCGTAAATGGGCATCGGGATCTGCCACAGGGCAATGCCCGAGCGTTCGATGACGTAGCGCGCGGCGGCCAGATCGGCAGAGAGGTTGTACTCGTCGCCGCCACCCGGATAGCCATCGCCGCCCAGCCATACGAGCGTCATGCGCGCGGCGATCCGCGGTTCGATCCGCAGCGCCTGCGCGAGGTTGGTCAGCGGACCGCCGCAGGCAAAGAACAGCGGCAGCGGGTCATCGCGCATGGCTTCGGCAACGATCGCCTGCGCAGCCTGGGTGCCGCCCTTTGGCCCCGACTCTGGCCCCGACACTGGCCCCGGGCTCTCGCTGCCGGCCAGCACCGGGCACAGGTCGCTCCGGCCCATCCTGGCCAGCAGGTCCCGCGCCGCCTTTGCCCCTAGTGCGGCGGTGGTATCGGGATCGAGGCCGCCCATTGCCGCGAAGCGGCGATCAAGCGTGGAACTGGTGATGAGCACGCAGCGGCTCGAGCGCGACGCGACCTGATGGGCGAGCGCGATGAGCCCATCGGGATCGCCGGCAAAGTCGTTGTCGACAATCACCCGGGCGAGGGGTTCGCGGCGCACCGCCGCAAAAGCCGTGCCGGGGATGGCAGCGCCGGGACCAACGGCCAGCGCCAGGCCGGCCGCCTTGCCGATCAAGCTGCGGCGATCAAGTTTGCCCAACACGGCTTTGTCCAACAACGGCCTTCTCCCACGTTTTGCCGCAGGCCTCGCAGGACAATCCATCATCGTCAAATCGTTAGAATTGTCATTTCCATAGAAAATTACTATGGATTGGCAGCAGCCGGATCCAGGCCATAGGCTCTCAGGAACGCCTCGACGGCCAGCGCGACGGCGGTTTCGATGTCGTAGTCGGGGGCCGCGCCGAACAGCTGCGGCTCGTAGATTCCCGCCTCGAGCAGCGCGCGCAAGTGCGCGCCGACGATCATCGGATCCCCCTGCCTGAGCTTGCCCTGCTCCTGCATGCGCAAGACAAAACCGGCCATTTCGCGCGCGCCGCGCTTCGGCCCCAATTCGTAGAGCTGCGCGCCGAGCGTTGCATTCGCCCCTTCCGAGACCACCGTGCGGACGATGGACAAGTGCTCCGGCGCGGAGAGGAACCGCACATAGGCCGCCCCGAACCGGCACAACACGACCCTGACGTCATCCGAGCCGGAATCGAGCAGGTCCAGCATTGCAATGCCCTGCTCTTCCATCGCCCCGACCATGGCAGCGGCGAAGAGATCGTCCTTGTTCTTGAAGTAGTTGTAGAGCGTGCCCTTCGACCCGCCGACGCGCGCGGCGATGGCGGCCATGCTGGCGCGCTCATACCCCACTTCCCGAAACAGCGCGAGCGCGGTGTCGAGGATCGCCTGTCGGCGGCTGTCTGTCTTCACACGCATGGGCTGTCTTCCATTCCTGTACCGGACTGTACGCTTTTCGTTTGACGAGACAAGCGCGAATCCATAAATGACCGAACTGTACGGTTATAAGCCGATCCTCCGAATCGAGATGGAGTCGTTCGTGAAGCCACAGAATTCACGGCACTTGCGCAGTCTGAGGCACGCTCTGACGACAGGGCCGGCAACGGGGATCGCCTTGTTGCTTGGCGCCAATCTGCTGCTGTCAGGCTGCGCCGCCCTGCCCGCCAAAGCCGACCTCGAGCCGATCTCCGCGCCGCAGGCCTTCGCTGCCGACCGGAGCCTTGCCGCCCCGGCGGCCGACTGGCCTTCGGACAACTGGTGGAAGGGCTTTGGCGATCCCCAACTCGACAGGCTGATCGCCGAAGGCCTTGCCGGGGCGACCGACCTCAGGGTCGCCGATGCGCGCTTCGCCAAGGCGCGGGCCATGGTCGGCACCAGCCGCGCGGCCACCCTGCCCTCGCTCGATGCCAGCGCGCAGGGCGGGCTCGCCCAGCAGAGCGACAACTACCTGTTCCCCTCCGGCTTCGCCCCGCGCGGCTGGCCGGACTACGCTCAGGGCAGCCTGAACCTCAACTGGGACCTGGATTTCTTCGGCCGCAACCGCGCCGCGCTGGCCGCCGCGCGCGGCGATGCGGCCGCCGCAGGGGCCGAAGCGGCCTCGGCCCGCCTCGCGGTCTCGGCGGGCATCGCCGCCGCCTATGCCGATCTGGCCGATCATTACGCCCAGCGCGACGCTGCCGAAGGCGCGCTCAAGGTCCGCCGCCAGACGCTCGACCTCATGCAGGGCCGCCGCGCCGCGCAGCTTGAGAACGAAGGCGCCGTCGCCCGCGCCCGCTCGGCCATGGCCAGCGCCGAGGGCGATCTTGCCGCACTCGACGAGACCATCGCGCTCGATCGCAACCGCATCGCCGCCCTGCTGGGGCAAGGACCGGATCGCGGCCTTGCCATCACCCGCCCGGCGGACATGGACCACGCCGCCTTCGGCCTGCCCGCCAACCTCCCCGCCAGCCTGATCGGCCGCCGCCCCGACGTGATCGCCGCAAGGCAGCGCACCGAAGCCGCCGCCGCGCGCATCAGGCAGGCACGGGCCTCCTTCTATCCCGACGTCAACCTCTCCGCGGCCATCGGCCTCCAGGCCATGGGCATCTCCAGCCTGTTCAAGACCGGTTCCGACTACGGCAGCGTCGGCCCCGCACTCACCCTGCCGATCTTCGAGGGCGGCAAGCTGCGCGGCCAGCTGCACGGCGCCGAGGCAGACTATGAGGAAGCCGTCGCCCAGTACGACGGCACGCTGACACAGGCCCTGCGCGATGTCGCCGACGCCGCCGCCAGCCAGCGCGCGCTCGATACCCGCCTTGCCGCTGCGCAAAAGGCCGAACAGGCCGCCGAAACCGCGTGGATCGTTGCCGGAAACCGCTATCGCGGCGGCCTTGCCACCTATCTCGACGTGCTGACCGCCGAAGACTCGCTGATCTCCGCGCGCCGCACCGTCGCCTCCCTGCAAACCCGTGCCTTTGCCCTCGACGTCGCTCTCATCCGCGCGCTCGGCGGCGGTTTCCGTTCCGAAGGATAAGTCCGCAATGAACACTCACGCTCACCCCGAAACCGCCGAAGCCGTCCCCGCCGCCCCCGCCGATAGTGAAAGCCCCGCCGAAGAGGCCGCCCGCAAGGCGAAACGCAAGCGCGCCTTCACCGCGATGGCCGCCGTCGTCGCCGTGCTCGGCGGCGGCGTCTGGGCCTACGAGACTTTTGTCGCCGCGCGCCATGTCGAGACCGACAATGCCTATGTCGGCGCCAATGTCGCGCAAGTGACGCCGCTGGTCGGCGGCCCGGTCGCCGAAGTGCTGGTGGACGATACGGTCCACGTGAAGAAGGGCGACGTGCTGGTCCGGCTCGACGATACCGACGCCCGCATCGCGCTGGCCAAGGCCGAGGCCGACCTTGCCCGCACCGAACGCAAGGTGCGCGGGACGATGGCCAGCCTCACCGGCCTCGGCGCCCAGATCGCCTCGCGCGAAGCCGCACAGCTTCAGGCCGAGGCGAACTATGCCTCTGCGAAAAGTTCGCTGGAAAAGGCGCGGATCGACCTTCAGCGCCGTCAGGGCCTTGTCGCTTCGGGCTCGGTTTCCGGCGATGAAGTGACCACCGCCCGCAATGCCTTCGAGACCGCGCAGGCCAACTTGCGCGCCAGCGAGGCGGCCCGCGCCGCCGCCCGTGCCGACCGCGCCGCCATGATCGGTGACCGCGACGCCACCGGCGCGCTGGTCGAGAATGCGACCGTGGAGACCAATCCCGAAGTGCTCGCCGCCCGCGCGGTGCGCGATCAGGCCCGCGTCGACCTTGCCCGCACGGTGATCCGCGCGCCGGTGGACGGCGTCGTCTCCCGGCGGCAGGTCCAGCCCGGCCAGCGGGTGCAGGCGGGGCAGGCGCTGATGTCGGTAGTGCCGATCAGGGCCGCCTACGTCGATGCCAACTTCAAGGAAATCCAGCTCGCCAAGGTCCGCCCGGGCCAGAACGTGACGCTGGTGAGTGACCTCTACGGCGACGAGGTGGAGTTCCACGGCAAGGTCGTGGGTTTCTCCGGCGGCACCGGCGCGGCGTTTGCGGTGGTGCCCGCCCAGAACGCCACCGGCAACTGGATCAAGGTGGTGCAGCGCCTGCCGGTGCGTATCGCGCTGGACCCCAGGGAACTGGAACAGCACCCCTTGCGCGTCGGCCTTTCGATGGATGCCGATATCGACGTCTCCAACTGACCTGAGCCTTTCGGGAGGCCACGCATCATGAGCCAATCCGCAGCCGCCCCAAGGGGGACCGGCGCCTTCTCGGCGTTCACCGCGCGCGAACCGGCAGGCCCGCTGACCGGCGGCAAGCTGTTCCTTGCCGCGCTCGCCATCGGGCTCGGCAATTTCCTGGTCGTGCTCGATACCAGCATCGCCAATGTCTCGGTCTCGACGATTTCCGGCGCGCTCGGGGTCTCCTCGACGCAGGGTACCTGGGTCATCACCTCCTATGCCGTGGCCGAGGCGATCACCGTACCGCTGACCGGCTGGCTCGCGATGCGCTTCGGCGCGCAGCGGGTGTTCATCGCCTGCTACCTCGCCTTCGCGGTGCTTTCGGTGTTCTGCGGCCTGTCCACCTCGCTGGGCATGCTGGTGGGGGGGCGCGTGATGCTGGGCCTTGTCGGCGGCCCGATCATGCCGCTTTCGCAGCTTCTGCTGCTGCGCGTGTTCCCGCCGGAAAAAGCCACGCAGGGCACCGTCTTATGGGCGATGACCACGCTGGTCGGCCCGGTCGCCGGGCCGATCCTGGGCGGCGTCATCTGCGACAGCCTGCGCTGGAACGACATCTTCCTGCTGCCCGCCGTGGTCGCGGCCGCAGGCGGTCTGCTGACGATCTTCCTGCTGAGGGGCCAGCCCGATCCGCGCCAGAAGGCCTCGATCGACAAGGTCGGCTTCGCGCTGCTGGTGGTCTGGGTCGGCGCCTTCCAGATCATGCTGGACGAGGGCCGCAACCACGACTGGTTCGCCTCGCCCGAGATCTGCGCGCTGGCGGTGATCGCCGCGCTGGGCCTGGTCGCCTTCCTGATCTGGGAGATCACCGAAAAGAACCCGGTGGTGGACCTCAAGATCTTCCGCCACCGGGGTTTCACCGCCTCTGCCATTACTTTCGCGGCCGGGTTCGGGGCGTTCTTTGCCAATATCGTGATCCTGCCGCTGTGGCTGCAGCAGAACATGGGCTACACCTCGACCTGGGCCGGTTATGCGACCGGGATCATGGGTGTGCTCGCCATCGCCTCGGCCCCGGCGGTAGGGGCGGCCGTAAACCGCTTCGACCCGCGCCTGATCGTCTCGATCGGCCTTGTCGGCCTCGGCGGGATGACCGCGTGGCGCATGGGCTTCAACCAGGACGTGACGTTCCTGCAGATGGCGATCCCGACGCTGCTGACAGGTCCGTTCATGGTCATGCTGTTCGTGCCGGTCACCGGCATCGCCATGGCCAGCGTGAAACCGGAGGAACAGGCCAGCGCGGCGGGGCTCTCCAATTTCATGCGCACGATGGGCGGCGCCATCGCCACCTCGCTGGTCCAGACCGGCTGGTCGGATGCCGCGCGGGAGAACCAGACCGAACTGGCCGGCGCGATGACCTCCGCGAGCCAGACGGTCGACAGCTTCGTGGCGGGCGGCATGAGCCAGGACGGCGCGACCGCCACGCTGACGAGCATCGTCGAGAGCCAGAGCGTGATGCTGGCAACGCTCGACATGTTCGCGATCATCACCGTCTGCTTCGCTTTTGCAGCGACGCTGATCTGGCTGGCCCCCAAGCCCAAGGGCCCGATCGACACCTCGGGCGGTCATTGACGCCCGGCGCAGGGGAAGCATGCTTCCCCTGCGCCATGCCACCATAAATCAGGCGGCGGGAATCAGGCGGCGACGATGACCTCGATGGCCAGCGGGGCGCCGCCCGCCGCGATGGCAAGCAGGCGATCGATGTTGGGATGGGCACCGGGGCGGCTGCGCGCATCCTCGGTATGCTCGCCGAACACCGCCATGCCCAGTTCGGCGGCCCTGGCGTCGAGCGTGCCGAAGCGCTGCTGGAGATACTGGTAGACGGCCAGCGAGCCCTGCTTGCCGGGACGGTTCTCGATGCTGTCGACGACGCTGCCGGCCGCGTCCACAAGGTCGATCCGCTCGATGCCGTCAATCGCAGGCAATTGCTGGAGATTGTCCTTGAACGAGGCGCCTGGCTCAAACATGTCTGGTATTTCCTGCATTCCGAAGTGAACTGGCGGGCGCTCTTGCCGCTTGCGCGCGCCTTGCGCAATCGCCAAAGCGGCGGACCGGGCGGGAGCGATGCATTGAGCGCCGCGGCGCCGGTGCCGCGAAATTCGTTTTTTGACGAATTTCCAAACGGTCCTTAAGCGCGGCGGGTTCGCTCCGATCCCTCCTGCCGCCAAAGGACAATGCCCCATGCACTTCTGCGACACGATCTGGGAAGAAGTGGCGCCGCTGCGCCGGGCCATTCTCGATCATCCGTTTCTGAACGCCCTCGCAGGCGGCACGCTGGAGGCCGAGAGCTTCCGCCACTACATCGTGCAGGACAGCCTCTATCTGGCCGAATATGCCCGTGTCCTCGCGCTCGCCGCCGCGCGCGCGCCCAGCGCGGCCGGGCGGCTCGAATTCTCGGACGGGGCCAAAGTCGCCGTGCAGGTCGAGGAAGCGCTGCATCAGGCCTTCTTCGCGCAGTTCGGCGTCACCGCCGAGATGGCCCACGGCAGCGAGCCGACGCCCGCGTGCCTGGGCTATACCAGCTACCTCTCCGCGCTGGCCGCCACCCGCAGCTACGAGGAACTGATCGCGGGCATCCTGCCATGCTTCTGGGTCTACTGGGAAGTCGGCTGCCACGTGAAGCCGCGCGCGGTCTCGCCCAATCCCTATGCCGCCTGGATCGACACCTACGCCGCCCCCTCGTTCGGCGAGGCGACCCGGCGGGTACGCGCGCTGGTGGACGAAGCCGCGGCCGCCGCCACCCCGGCTACCCGCGCGGGCATGGCCACGGCGTTCCGCAATGCCACCCGCTTCGAATGGATGTTCTGGGATTCCGCCTGGCACCGCGCCGGCTGGCCGATCTGACCACGATCTGACCGCAGGGCGTCGCGGGCCGCCGCCAGAAAAATGCCCTTGCGGGCATTTTTCTGGCGGACCCTCAGCCCCGCCGGAACACCGGTGCGCGTTTCTGGAAAAAGGCGTCGAACGCCTCGCGGGCCTCGGCCGACTGCATCGCCTCGCGGAAAATCCGGGCTTCCTCGTCGATCCGCGCGAGCACCGGCGCCGTGTCGCCCTTCATCAGGCGGCGGGTTGCCAGCAGGGCCTGCGGCGGCTTGGCCAGCAGGGTCGCGGCAGCGCCGCGCGCATGGGCGAGCAGGCCATCGCCCGGCACCACCGCCGTCACCAGCCCGGCCTGGTCCGCCGCCCGGGCATCCATCGGCTCGCCCAGCAGCAGCATCGCCGCCGCCTTGGCATAACCCAGGGTCGCGGGTGCCAGCAGGCTAGACCCGGCCTCTGGCACGATGCCGAGGTTGACGAACGGCATGATGAAGCGCGCATCCGGCGCGGCATAGACGAGGTCGCAGTGGAACAGCATCGTGGTGCCGACCCCCACGGCCAGCCCCTGCACCGCGGCCACCACCGGCTTGTCGAACGCCGCGATCGCGCGGATGAAGGCAAAGGCCGCACCGGCGCCTTCCGGCCCCGCCATGAAGTCGGCAAGGTCGTTGCCCGCGCTGAAGGCATCGCCCCTTCCGGCGATCAGGACGGCGCCGATGTCCGCACGCGCCGAAGCCTCTTCCAGCGCCGCCGTCATGGCCCCGTACATCGAGGCGGTCAGCGCGTTCTTCTTTTCCGGGCGATCCATATGGATTTCCACAAGCCCCGCCTGCCCGGTTACCTCGACACCTTGAACCACTGCATTTTCTCCCTGCCGCCGCCGATCCTGGCGCGGTGCGGCCCTGCTTCGCCGGACCATCCGAAAAATGCCCGCGACGGGCATTCGGGGACGGCACCGGCCTGTTCCCTCCGCTCAGGATAGAACACTGCCGGATGTCGGCAAGGGATGTTTGCCGCCCCCCCCCTTCAGTTGACCGCGTCGGCGGGCCCATTGCGGTTGCCGCTCGACACCACCGCGCGGGGCTGGCGCACGACACTGAAAGGCGGCACCCCATGGGTCAGCCAGACGTTGCCGCCGATCTCCGCGCCCTTGCCGATGGTCACCCGGCCCAGGATCGTGGCGCCCGCATAGATCACCACGTCATCCTCGACCACGGGATGGCGCGCGCTGGCCTTGGCGGCGGCCACCGAGCCATCCAGCGGATAGGCCTTGGCGCCCAGCGTGACGCCCTGGTAGATCCGCACGTTGTTGCCGACGATGGCCGTTTCCCCGATCACCACGCCGGTGCCATGATCGATGAAGAAGCCATGGCCGATACGCGCCGCGGGGTGGATGTCGATGCCGGTGGTGCCATGGGCGATCTCGCTCAGGATCCGGGCGACCAGCGGCGCGCCGAGCCCGTGCAGGACATGGGCGAGGCGGTAGTGGATGATCGCCAGCAGGCCCGGATAGCAGATCAGCACTTCGTCGATGCTGCGGGCGGAAGGATCGCCCGCATAGGCCGCCTCGAGATCGCGATCGAGCTGGCGGCGGATCGCGGGAAGCTGGCGGGAGAAGGCGAGGACAATCTCGTCCGCGCGCCGCTCGCCCGGCCCCGGCCCCGGCCCACCATCCTGGCCGCCGATTTCGCCGGAATAGGCAAATTCCAGCCGGAGCTGTGCCTGCAACCGGCTGAGGGCGATCTGCAGCGACTGGGTGACGAACGTCTCCTCGTTGTGCGGCCGCACGAAGTCCGGGCCGAGCCGCAGCGGGAACAGCGCCCCGCACAGCTCGTCCGCCACCTTGGCCAGCCGCACCCGGGAGGGGAAGCCGCCCACACCGTGCTCGGCATGCGGACTGTTGGTGGCACGCCAGTGCTGGCGGATCTGCGCCAGTTCACGCACGATCTCGCCGACATGCCAGAAATCGGCATTATCCTGCCTCGCTTCCGGCCCCGTGTCCTGCGCTGCGGGAGCGCTGTTTTCCGTCGTCATTGTCCTACCCCGCGTGATCGTCGAGGGCGACGCCTTCGATGGTGATCCGGTGCATCTCGCGCCGATGGCCGTGATAGTCGTTATAGGCATAGTGCCAGGTCGCGCGGTTGTCCCAGAACGCGATCGAGCCATCGCGCCAGTGGAAGTCTTCCTGGAATTCGGGCCTGCGGCAATGGTCGTAGACTTCGGCGAGGAGATCGGCCGATTCCCCGGCGGCCAGCCCCTGGATGTGCAGGGTGAAGCCGGGATTGACGTAGATCGCCCGCTTGCCGCTGAGCGGATGGACGATCACCACCGGGTGGACCGGATCGTCGAGCAGGTCGGCGGCAGCGGAATTGCCGATGCGGCCCCCGTTGCCATCGGCGCCGCGGGTATCCTGCGCGGCTTCGTACGCCGCCGCCTTGCTGCCGAAGACATGCCGGGCGGAATGGACGGCACGGCGCCCCTCGATCCGCGCCTTCAGCTTTTCCGGCAGGCCGTCATAGGCGGCATACATCGAGGCAAAGGCCGTTGCCCCGCCCTCGGGCGGCAGTTCGCGCGCGGCGAGGATCGAACCGAGCGCGGGTTCGAAATCGTAGGAATGGTCGGTATGCCAGCCGCCGCCGATGTTGTGCTGCTGGTCGGGCTCCTTCACCACCAGCGCGATCTCGGGATAGGCGGGATGCGCGGCGAAGAAGCGGTTGATGTTGATCGCCCCCCAGCGCCGCGCAAAGGCGATGTGCTGGGCTTCATCGATCGACTGGTCGCGGAAAAAGATCACGCCATGGTCGGCAAAGGCACGCCGGACTGCCGCAAAGTCCTCGCCGGACAAGGGGCGTGCAAGATCGATGCCGAGCACTTCGGCGCCGACGCGGCCGTGCGGGCGGATTTCCAGGGTCATGCGGCAAACTCCGCGGAAACGCGAGGGGCCGCCGTGAAGCGAAAGGTCATCGTATCACCTGATCGTTGGAGAACACGATGCCTGGCGTTGTCGCCCGGGCGCCGCGCGCTTTAGGCCGTAAACTCATAAACGACACCATCGAGGCGTCCAAATGGCGAACATATCGGGCCGAAGCGGGTGCCGGACGGGCTGGTTGCCCGTCCAAGGCCGGTTCGGTTCGAGATGGAAGCCATTTGGACGCCCCTTCGGGATTTGACCAAAATGGCCCAGCGCTGCGTCAGGAAGTCTAGAAATATCGACATATTCCGGCGCCTTCCTTCCTCACGCTGAACCATTTTGCCTCAAACCTCGATGGTGCCGTTTATGAGTTTACGGCCTAGCCGTTGGTAACGCGGAGCAAGCTGCTTCTCGGTCAAATGCCGCGGACTGGAACGAACGGACGCCGGCAGGCCAGGTCCCCCCGCCGACATTCTCAAGTTATTTGATTGAGAATTTACCGTCAAGCACGGTCGCCGCGCACAGGAGGCGGATCGGCGCAACCAATTCTACGCGCCCTCGAAGGCGTCCTTGGGGCGTCCCGGGCCGGGCAACGACGAATCAGCCGCCGCCCGGCGTTGCACGATTGCTGCATGCGCACACCGGCTGTGAGCCCGCCGCCGCGCATCCGGTGTTACCGGGCCGGCATGAAAATGACGGTTTTGCGTCATTTTCATCAGCCCGGACGGTCATGCCGCAAGTGCAGCATTAATACGCTTGACGCGAAACGTAATATCCATACCGTGTACCCATATCGCCGGTTCAGAGCGATGAAAGCGGGAAGGAGCATTCTGTAACAACAGGCCGGTCAACCGGTCTGGATGGGGGTTATTCGATGGAACGACTGCCGACCAGCAATGCAGTTCTCGCAGGCTACGCGCCCACCGGCGGCGCGTCTTCGAGCACCTCCTTGAAACAGCAGCTCTTCGACCTGGCTCCCCCGGCTTTTGTCGCCCTCGTCGTGCTGTTCTGGGCCTATGGCCCGAAGGCCTGGACCGACAATCCCAATTCGATCATCGTCGCCACCTCGCTGACGACGGCAGCGGTTCTCGCCCTCGAATGGGTCAACGAGCGCCATGCCGGCTGGCGCATGACCTGGCGCGAATTCGCGACCGACCTGTTCTACGTGGTGCTCAGCGCCACCGTGATCGCCTGGACCACCGCGACGCTGGCCGACGATCCGCTGGCGAGCCTCAAGGCCTCGCTCGGCATCACCACCCAGTGGGCGATGCACCTGCCCTTTGTCGTGCAAGTGGCGCTGGTGGTCTTCCTCATCGAGTTCGGCCAGTACTGGATGCACCGGCTGATGCACAACTGGACGCCGTTCTGGCTGACCCACGCGCCGCATCACCACCTGACCCAGCTCAACGCGATGAAGGGCGCAGTGGGCAATCCGATCGAACTGTTCCTCATCAGCCTGAGCATCGTCGCGCTGTTCGACCTGCCGACCGCGGCGGTGTTCTGCGGGTTCAACGTGCTGGCCGTGGTCTCGACCTTCGCCCACGCCAATGTCCGGGCGGACCCGCCGCCGTTCTATGCCTTCTTCTTCACCACGATCCGCAACCACAGCCTGCACCACTCGACGGATTACGAAGCCACCCGGTGCAACTACGCCAACTCGCTCATCCTGCTCGACCGTGTCTTCGGCACGTTCCGCGAAGGCGAGGCCGCCATTGTCGGCCAGGACGAACGCAAGCGGCTATCGATCGCGGAACAGTTCCTGTTCCCGTTCCAACCCCTGATCGCCCGCGCCCGGCAACGGGCGGGGGACAGGCGCGGCACGCCTACCCCGGCGGCCAATGCCCCGGCCGCCAACGCCCCGGCAACCAACGGATGATCTGCGGCGCATAGCCGACTTCGGAGGAACGCCCCGGCGGAATTTGACCACGCCGGGAGCAGCAAGCGCGTCGACAGAACCATCCGGCAAGCGGTGGCGGACGCGCGACAAGTGTCATCGCAAGCAGCACCCGAGAGGTTCTGGCGCAGCCGCGCCGGGGCGCGGGCAAGGTCGTACTCAAGTACTGGCATAATAGACAGGGAAGCACATGACATATCGCGCGAAACTGAAAGTCGGGCTGCTGTCCGCAACCATCTTCACCAACGTCGCCCTTGCCATGCCCGCGATGGCCGAGGACGCCGCGCCTGCCGCCGAGGGCAGCGGCGGCGGCGGTGACGTGATCATCGTCTCGGCCACCCGCCGCGACACCACGATCATGGAAACGCCGATCAACATCAGCGCACTGGGCGGCAAGGACCTGCAGGACCTCCACGTCGACGACATGCGCAACCTCGGCGCCTTCACGCCCGGCGTGACCATCCTCGACACCGGCCCACGCGGCGCCGGCACCATCGTCATGCGCGGTCTTTCGGCGGACGACACGTCGGCGAGCGGCGGCGACAACAGCAACTCGGCGGTCGGCATGTATCTCGGCGAAGTGCCGATGTACTACGACTTCAAGCTGATCGACATCAACCGCGTCGAGACGCTGCTCGGCCCGCAAGGCACGCTCTACGGCCTCGGCACCCTGGCCGGCGCCATGCGCAACATGCCCAACCGTCCCGACGCGACGCAGTTCTCGGGCGAGGTCCACGGCCAGGTCTTCGACATGGCCCACTCCAAGGACACCGGCTACAACGGCTACGGCGTCGTCAACATCCCGCTGATGAAGGACCACATCGCCTTCCGCTCGGCCACCGGCTATTACTTCACGCCCGGCTATATCGACTACAACTACCTGCTGCAGGATCCCGGCGTCTCGCTGCCGCAGCCGGGCGACGCCAGCAACCCGCTCGGCACCGCCGAGCAGCAGGCCGCCAACTTCAAGTCGCGCCGCGACGCGAACTTCGAGCGCACCTTCACCACCCGCAACCAGCTTGCGTTCTATACCGACGACCTCAAGGCCTACGTCACTTACGCGCACCAGCGCACCCGCACCGACGGCCAGTCGTCCACCGGCGGCGGCTATTCGGGCGAGGGCAAGTACGAGGCCCCCTGGCGCTACCTCGAACCGGCCACCCGCACCGGCGACATGCTGAGCCTGGAGATCGAAGGCAACGTGCACGATGCGGTCAACGTGGTGTTCGTCTCGGCCTATACGCAGCGCAAGACCAAGTACCAGGCCGACAACACCGACCTGCTGCTCGACCTCGACTACGGTTACGAGGCCTTCCCGGCCTTCTCCAGCTACAACAAGTCGGCCCAGAAGGAATACGAGTTCACCAACGAGCTGCGCCTCGTCTCGACCTTCGACGGGCCGCTGAGCTTTGTCGCCGGTGCCTTCTGGAACCGCCAGCACTACAAGTCGAACTACGACGAATACGTGCCCGGCTTCCCCGAATGGGCCAACGATCCGGACAACTGGGACACCGCGTTCGTCACCGATCACAGCAATCCCGAATACGCCCACGAGTATTCGTCCTTCGTGCGCAGCACCAATGACGAGAAGGGGCTCTACGGCGAAGCCACCGTGCACTTCACCGACGACCTCCAGCTCACCGGCGGCCTGCGCTACTACAAGTACAATGCCTGGGTGAACGGCGGTTCCTACCTCCCGCTCTGGGACGACACTTACGCCACGCGTTCGGGCTCCACCGGCAAGGACGGCCTTGTCTACAAGATCAACGCCTCGTGGAACATCTCGCCCGAGTTCATGGTCTACGGCACCTGGTCGACCGGCTACCGCATCGGCGGCGTGAACCGCACCGCGCCCTGCAGCCAGGACGTGATCGACAAGTACAACGCCGGCTTGCCGCAGGACGGCCAGACGCTCTGCGCGCTGCCCAACGAACTCTCCTACGGCCCCGACAAGACCAAGAACGCCGAAATCGGCATGCGCGGCCAGCTCCTCGACAACAAGCTGAACTTCAGCATTTCGGCCTTCCACATCGACTGGGACGGCATCCAGCTTGCCGGCCAGACCTATTACGGCGCCATCGGCATCACCGTGAACGGCGGCAAGGCGGTGTCGAAGGGCATCGACGCCTCGTTCGAGGCCCGGCCGATCCCCGGCCTGTCGATCCGCGGCAACTACTCCTACCTCGACGCGCACCTGACCGAGGGCGTGGCCAACCTGCTGTCGACGCATGACGGGCTGGTCGACGCCGAGGTCGGCGACCGGCTGCCCGGATCGGCCAAGAACAAGGGGGCGATCGGCGTGACCTACGACCTGCCGGTGGGCGACAACAGCCTCGCCTTCGGCTGGACGGCGACCTATACCGGCAACATCCTGACCCGCGTGGGCGCCCGTGCCGGCGGCGAAAAGCTGCCCGATTACTGGATGCACCAGGCCAACATCACCTACAAGACGGCGATGTACGACATCGGCCTCTACGCCACCAACATCTTCGACAAGTATGCCGTGA
The DNA here is from genome assembly GCF_017309955.1 of Novosphingobium sp. KA1. NCBI lineage: Bacteria > Pseudomonadati > Pseudomonadota > Alphaproteobacteria > Sphingomonadales > Sphingomonadaceae > Novosphingobium > Novosphingobium sp. KA1. The sequence goes on from NZ_CP021248.1 coordinate 1,656,643, forward strand.
CCGGCGTCAGCAACGACCTGACCCGCGCCGGCATCGTCAACGACGGGGTGGTTTCGCGCTACTATGGCCGCTCGGTCGCCCAGCCGCGCACGATCGGCCTGCAGGGCACCATGCGCTTCTGATCGAAGTCCGGCACAAGCAACCAGGAAGCGGCGCGGGAAACTCCGGTTTTTCCGCGCCGTTTTCCGTCCGCTCAGTCGATCGCGATGCCCTGCGCGCGGAAATAGGCGGCGACTTCGGCCATGCCCTCGCCCTGGGTCTTCCAGCGGCCCACCGCGTCGCTGTTGAGCTTGCGCCGCACTTGCGCGGCGCTCGGCGTGGCGACGGCGGCGCGGTTCTCGTGGAAGGCAAGGCAGGCCGCGTCCCAGTCCAGCCCGCAGTGGCCGAGCAGGCGGCGGGTCTGGCCTTCCTGGTCGGCGACCAGTCCTTCATAGCTCAATTGCAGCACCCGGCCCGGATAGAGCCGCTCCCACAATGCCATCAGCCGGTCGAAGCGCAGATAATAGCGCGCCGTGTCCATGAGATCGTAGGAGTAGCCGTAATAGGCCGAGAGGCTGGCAAACAGGTTCTTGTAGTTGCTCCACACCGTGTCCATCGGGTGGCGGCGCAGGCAGACCACCGAGGCCTTCGGGAAGGCCCGCAGGATATGGCCGACATACAGGAAATTGGCCGGCAGCTTGTCGACGAACCGCGCCGCGCCTGGCGGGCGCTGGTGCGCGGCGCGGGCCATGTAGGCCTCGCCGACAAGACGGGGGTCGATCGCCGCGCTCGCCGCCACCGTCGCCGGATCGATCACCAGCCGCGAAGGCGTGCCCACCAGTTGCTTGACCGCCAGCTGCTTGACCGCCAGCGGCATCGCCTGAAGCTCTCCGGCCGAGCCGACGCCCGGATGCGAGGACAGGATGCGGTCGACCAGCGTGGTGCCGGTGCGCGGCATGCCGACCACAAAGATCGGCGCATCGTCGGCGCCCTGGTAGCCCGGCCCCGGATCCGCCAACCCCGCGCCGAACGTCGCCTCGATGGCATCGAAGATCGCCGCGTCCTGCGCAAAATCGTAGCGGATCGCCCGCTTGTGCGCGGCATTGGCGAGGGACAAGTGGCCAAACGCCGCCGCCGCCTGGCCGAGGTCTTCGAGTTCCTTGGCCAGTGCATAACGGATGCGCAAGGCATCGTCCGGCCTCGCCGCGGCGGCCAGCGCCGCTTCCAGCCGGGGCACGTGATGGGCCTCGTGCGTCTGGCGCGAGAGGATCGCCAGCGCATAATGCGCGCGCGCATTGCCGGGATCGGCGGCAAGGATCCGCTCGTAGTGCCCGCGCGCCTCCTCCACCCGCCCGGTGAACCCGCTCGCCGCCGCCAGGTTGTAGCGATAGTCGAGATTGTCCGGCTCGGCCGCAACCGCGGCTGCAAACGGCACCATCGACGCCTCGTGATCGCCCAGCCGCGCCAGCACGCAGCCGATGGTGTCGCAGGTCAGCGCATCGCCGGGCGGCAGTGCCATGGCCTGCCGCGCGGCCTCGGCCGCCTCGCCGTCACGGCGCAGCAGGATCAGCAGCCGGGCCAGATGCGCGAGGTATTCGGCGCGGGGCGCGCGCGCGGCCGCAGCCTCGATCAGCGGCACCGCCTGGCCGACCTGCCCCGCCTCGGCCGCGCTGATGCCGAGCAGGAAATAGCCCTCCGCGCGCTCGGGCGATGCCGCGATGAGACGGCGGGCCGCCGCCCCGGCCGCCGCCAGATCGCCGCGTCCCAGCGCCGCGCGTGCCTCGGCCTCCAGCGTCATGCGCCGCGCCCGGGGCAGGCGGACAGGGTCGGGACAAGGGCGGGCCGGTGCAAAGTCATGACCGCAGGTCTAGCGGCTTTGCCCCGCAGGTCCAACGCGCAAAAGCACTGGCGCAATCGCCACTTGGCGCCCCTGCCGTGCCCGTCTAGAGCAGGCCCATGGCTCAGGCGACGCGCGCGACGAAGATGCTCGAACAGGCTGGCATTGCCTTCAGCCTGCACAGCTATGACTACGATCCCTCGGCAGACAGCATCGGCCGGGCGGCGGCCGAGGCGATCGGCGCCGATCCGGGGCAGGTGTTCAAGACGCTGATGGTGCTGGCCGACGGCAAGCCCGCCTGCGTGATCGCGCCGAGCAGCGGCGAAGTCTCGATGAAGCGCGCCGCCGCCGCACTCGGCGTAAAAAGCGCCGCGATGATGAAACCCGCCGAGGCCGAGCGCCTGACCGGCTACAAGATCGGCGGCATCAGCCCGTTCGGACAGATGAAGCGCGTTCCCGTCGTGATCGACGAGACCGCGATCCTGTGGGACGCGATCTTCATCAACGGCGGCCAGCGCGGCCTTCAGGTGCGCCTCACCGCGCAGGACGCCGCCGAAGTGCTGGACGCGAGACTGGCCGATATCTCCGCCTGAGAGACCGTTTGAAGAATGCCCGTCATGGCATTTTTGAGACGGCACCAGCCCGCCCCCCACCCAACCACCCGCGAGTGTATCCTGATGGGTGGTTGGGTGGGGGAGCGGGCTGGTGCCGTAAAATTCGCGTGTCGCGAATTTTCAAACGGTCTCTGAAGGCTTGCCCTCCCACCGGTCGCCAGCTACGAGCGGGACCGTCCGAAACGCCGCAAGGCAGCTCGGACATGATCGCGCCGGTGCCCCGCAAGGGGCTTAATACGGGAACACGGCAAGGATGGTTCGCCATCCGGACCGGGCTGTCCCTGCAACTGTAAGCGGCGAGCGCGATGCACATCGCGGCGGGGCAAGGACCCTCGCCGCAGCCACTGGGCCGGACGCTAAATCCTGCGAGGCCTGGGAAGGCCGTGCATCACGCTATGACCCGCAAGCCAGGAAACCTGCCGGCGTCGATGTCGCTCTTGCCCGGGTCCAGGGGATGGCCAAGGCACGGTAACTCTTCCGTCTGAGCGACGTGATGCATGCGGCCGGGGCCGCAGCGGCATGCCGTGTCGGGCGCCCGTGCGCCGGTCCGACAAGGCGCGCCGCCTTCGCCGCGTGTGCGGCGGAAAGCCCGGCCGTTTCAGGTCGCTGGCGCGCGGGAGACGATTACATGAGCAAGGTTCCCACCACCGTCATCACCGGCTTCCTCGGCGCCGGCAAGACCACGCTGATCCGCCACCTGCTGCAGAACGCCAAGGGCCGCCGCCTGGCCCTCATCATCAACGAGTTCGGCGATGTCGGCGTCGACGGCGAACTGGTGAAAGGCTGCAACGACGAGGCCTGCCCGCAAGACGACATCGTCGAACTGGCCAACGGCTGCATCTGCTGCACCGTCGCCGACGACTTCCTGCCGACCATGCAGAAGCTGCTGGACCGCGAGAACAAGCCCGATCACATCATCATCGAGACCAGCGGCCTTGCCCTGCCCAAACCGCTGGTGAAAGCCTTCCAGTGGCCCGACATCCGCACCCGCGCCACGGTGGACGGCGTGGTCGCGCTGATCGACGCCGATGCCGTCGCGGCCGGTCGCTTCGCCACCGACGAGGCAGCGCTGGCGGCAGCGCGCGCGGCCGATCCGATGCTCGACCACGAAAGCCCGCTAGAGGAACTGTTCGAGGAACAGCTGGGCTGCGCCGACATGGTCGTGCTCAACAAGACCGACCTCGTCGACCCGCAAGCCCTTGCCCATGTCGAGACGCTGGTGCTGGCCGAAACGCGCCCCGGTGTGAAGATCGTGCGCGCCGATCACGGCGCCGTCGACATCGCCGCGCTGCTGGGCATCACCGCGGCAGCCGAAGACGACCTCGATTCCCGCCCCTCGCACATCGATGGGCTGGACGAGGATCACGACCATGACGACTTCGACAGCTTTGTCGTCTCTGGTGGCGATGTGGTCGATCTCGAGGCGCTTCTGGTGCGTCTGAACGACCTGATCGCGGAGCACGACGTGCTGCGCGTGAAGGGCATGGTCGCGGTCGTCGGCAAGCCCGGCCGCCTGGTCGTGCAGGCCGTCGGCCCCCGCATCCAGCACTTCTACGACCGCGGCTGGCTGCCGCAGGAAATGCGCCGCACGCAGCTGGTCGTGATCGGCCAGAAGGGGCTGGACCGCGCCGCCATCGAGGCGGGGCTGGCGGGGGTTCTCGGCCCCGTGGCCGCTACCGCAGACGCCTGATGCACCTGCTGTCCGCCACGCCGGGGACGATCTCCAATGGCGAGGAGGCGATCGACCTCGACCAGTCCCCCGGCGACATGGTGATCCTCACCGTGGCGGACAGCGAACTCGCCTGCTTCGCGGGCGCGGCGGCGCGGATGCCGGACGGCGCACCCAGCATCCGCCTCGCCAACCTGCTGCAACTGCGCCACCCCTATTCGATCGACCTCTATGTCGAGAAAGTGATCGCGCACGCCAGATTCGTCTGCGTGATCCTGCTCGGCGGCAAGAGCTACTGGCCCTACGGCATCGACGAGATCGCCCGCACCGCGCGCGAGAACGGCATTGCCTTTGCCGCCATTGCCGATGGCCGCGAAGCCGATCCCGCGCTCGACCGTGCCTCCACCCTGACCGCCGATCTGCGCGAACGGCTGCGCGACTATCTGCGGCAGGGCGGCATGGCCAATGCCCTCTCCTTCCTGCGCACCGCCACACGGACCATCGGCCATGACGCCGGCGCGCCCGACGATCCGGTGCCGGTCGCCGACGCCGGGCTCTACCTTGCGGGCACCGAGCGCGCAGGCCTTGCCGAAGTGCGGGCGGGCTGGACCCAGGGCCGCCCGCTCGCACTGCTGGTGTTCTACCGCGCGCTGATGATCGCGGGCACGCTGGACGCCGTGGACGCGATGATCGCAGCGCTGCACGAGCGCGGCTTCAACGTTGCCGCCGTCCACGTCCGCGCCTTGCGGGAGCCGTTCGCGGCGGACTGGCTCTCCGGCCTGCTGGGCGAGATCGCACCCGACGTGATCGTCAATGCCACCAGCTTCGCCTCCTCCTCCGTAGGAGACGAGCGCAAGCCGGGGATTCTGGAAAAAGCGGATTGCCCGATCCTGCAAGTCGCTTTCGCCGGTGTCGAGGAGGCCGATTGGCACGGTTCCGCACGCGGCCTTGGGCCGCGCGATCTCGCCATGAACGTGGCGCTCCCCGAAGTGGACGGCCGCCTGTTCACCCGCGCCGTCGCCTTCAAGGCCGCCGCCCGCTTCGACGCGGTGACCCAGTGCGGCATCGTTGTCCCGCGCATCGCGCCGGACCGGGTGGCCTTTGTCGCGGACCTCGCCGCCAACTGGGCGAGCCTGCGCCGCACGCCGTGCCCCAAGCGCCGCGTGGCGCTGGTGCTGGCCAACTACCCCAACCGCGACGGGCGCATCGGCAACGGCGTCGGCCTCGACACTCCCGCCAGCACCGCGGCGATCATCGCCGCACTGGCCGAGGCGGGCTACGACACCGGCGCAGCGCCAGGAGACGGCGCCGCGCTGATGCAGGTGATGACCGGCGGCGTGACCAACGACCTCACCTCTCGGGCCCGCCCCGGTGAAGTCTCGCTGCCGCTTTCGGCCTACGAAGCCGCCTTCGCGAACGTGCCCGAAAGTGCACGCAAGGCCATGACCGAACGCTGGGGCGAGCCCTCCGCCGATCCCTTCGTGCAAGGCGGCGCGTTCCGCCTGCCGGTCCACCGTTTCGGCAATCTCGCCGTCGCCGTGCAGCCCGCGCGCGGCTACAACATCGATGCCAAGGCGAGCTACCACGATCCCGCGCTGCCCCCGCCGCACGCCTACCTCGCCTTCCACATCTGGCTGGCGCAGGACTTCGGCGCGCAGGCGGTGGTCCATGTCGGCAAGCATGGCAATCTGGAATGGCTGCCCGGCAAGGCCATCTCGCTCTCGCGCGAATGCTTCCCGGAAATCTGCGCCGGGCCGCTGCCGCAGCTCTACCCCTTCATCGTCAACGACCCCGGCGAAGGCACGCAGGCCAAGCGCCGCATCGGCGCGGTCATCGTCGATCACCTCACCCCGCCGCTGACCCGCGCCGAGACTTATGGCCCGCTCAAGCAGCTCGAGGCGCTGGTGGACGAATATTACCTCGCCGCCGGCATGGACCCGCGCCGGCTCGACCGGCTGCGGCGCGACATTCTCGATCTGGCACGCAGCCACGGCCTCGACCGGGATGCCGGCGCCAGCGGTAACGACGACGATGCGCTTTCGGCCATCGACAACTACCTGTGCGAGCTGAAGGAATTGCAGATCCGCGACGGTCTGCACGTCTTCACCCGGTCGCCCGAAGGCCGCTTGCGCCGCGACCTGCTGGTCGCGCTGGCCCGCACGCCGCGCGGCTACGACCATGCCGGACAGGCCTCGCTGCTGCGGGCGATGGCGGACGACTTCGGACTGGACTTTGACCCGCTCGACTGCCGGATGAGCGATCGCTGGAATGGCGTCCGGCCTGAAGCCCTTGCGGTCGTCTCCGATGAACCATGGCGCACGCATGGCGATACCGTCGAGCGGCTCGAACTGCTGGCGGCGGAATGGGTCAGCGAAACAGCCCAAACCCCGCTCGTCCTGAGCGTGTCGAAGGACCACAGCCCCGCATCAGCATCCTTCGACAGGCTCAGGACGAGCGGGGCGGGGGACAGAACGCTGGCCGTCCTCGATGCCATCCGCACCGACCTCGCCCCGCGCATCGACCTGTGCGGCCCGCGCGAGGCCGAAGCGCTGCTGGCCGGTCTCGACGGCCGTTTCGTGCTGCCCGGTCCCTCTGGCGCGCCTACCCGCGGGCGGCCGGATGTGCTGCCCACGGGGCGTAACTTCTACTCGGTCGACACCCGCGCCGTGCCCACCGCCGTCGCCTGGGAACTCGGCCGCAAGTCCGCCGATCTTCTCGTCGAGGACTACCTCCAGCGCGAGGGCGAGCACCCCAGGGCCGTGGCCCTTTCCGCATGGGGCACCGCCAACATGCGCACCGGCGGCGATGACATCGCGCAGGCCCTCGCGCTGATGGGCGTGCGTCCGCGCTGGGACTGGACTTCGGGCCGCGTGACCGGCTTCGAGGTGATGACCGTGGCCGAACTCGGCCGCCCGCGCGTGGACGTGACCTTGCGCGTCTCCGGCTTCTTCCGCGACGCCTTCCCCGAACAGATCGACCTGATCGACAGCGCCGCGCGCGCGGTCATGGCGCTCGACGAGCCGCTCGGCGACAACCCCGCCGCCGAGCGGCACCGCGCCGAAACCGCAGGGCTCATCCAGAGCGGCGAGGCCGAAACGCAGGCCGCCCGCCGCGCCGGTGCCCGCGTGTTCGGATCGAAACCGGGCGCCTACGGCGCCGGGCTTCAGGCGATGATCGACGAGAAGATCTGGCACGAACGCGGCGATCTGGCCGATGTCTACCTCGACTGGGGCAGCTACGCCTATGGCGGCGGCGTTGAAGGTGATGCCGAGCGCGGCCTGTTCGCCGCGCGCCTCGCCTCGGTCGATGCGGTCGTGCAAAATCAGGACAACCGCGAGCACGACCTGCTCGACAGCGACGACTACTACCAGTTCGAAGGCGGCATCGCCGCCGCCGTCGAACACCTCAAGGGCCGCGCGCCGATCAGTTATCACAACGACCACAGCCGCCCGGAGCGCCCGGTCGTGCGCACGCTGGAAGACGAGATCGGCCGCATCGTGCGCGGGCGCGTCACCAATCCCAAGTGGATCGCGGGCGTCATGCGCCACGGCTACAAGGGCGCGTTCGAGATCGCCGCCTCGGTCGATTACCTCTTTGCCTTTGCCGCCACCACCCACGCGGTGAAGCACCACCATTTCGACGCCGTCCACGCCGCCTTCATCGAGGACGAGGCGGTGCGGGACTTTATGGCGCAGGCCAACCCCGCCGCCTTGCGCGAAACCGCCGCGCGGCTTGCCGAGGCGCTGGAGCGCGGCCTGTGGAAACCCCGATCGAACAGCGCGGGCCTGACGCTCGCGGCCCTTGCAGGAGCATGACCATGGTGCAGCGCAGTGACGAGCAGCACGCCGAGAAGATGAAGAAGAAGCAGGCCGCGCATGACAAGATCATGGCCGGAAAGACGGTCGAGAAGGGCCTGCTGATCGTCCACACCGGCAAGGGCAAGGGCAAGACCACCGCAGCGCTCGGCATGGTGGTGCGCGCCATCGGCCACGGCAAGAAAGTGGGCGTTGTCCAGTTCGTGAAAGGGGCGATGACCACCGGCGAAAAGGTCGTCTTCGATGCCTTCCCGGACAATGTCGAATTCAAGCCGATGGGCGAGGGCTTTACCTGGAACACGCAGGACCGCGCCCGCGACATCGCGCTCGCCCGCGAGGCGTGGGAGGAAGTGAAGCGCATGGTCGCCGATCCGGCCTATGACATGGTGCTGGCCGACGAACTCAACATCGTGCTGCGCTACGACTACCTGCCGCTGGACGAAGTGCTGGATGTGCTGACCGCGCGCGGCGAGATGAAACACGTGCTCGTCACCGGCCGCAATGCGCCCGAGGCGCTGATGGAGGCCGCCGATCTCGTCACCGAGATGACGCTGGTGAAGCACCCGTTCCGCTCCGGCGTGAAGGCGCAGGCGGGCATCGAGTTCTGACCATGCCGCCGCGCTTCGGCCCCGACTTCCAGCAGGAACTGGGCGACCTGCTGGCCTGGCGCCGCGACGTGCGCCATTTCCGCAGCGATCCGCTGGAGGAAGAACTCGTGGCCGAATTGCTGAGGGCCGCCCAGCTTGCGCCCTCGGTCGGCAATTCGCAGCCCTGGCGTTTCGTGCGGGTGCGCTCGGGCGAACTGCGCGACGCGCTGGCGGCCCATGCCGATGCCGAGATCGCCCGCGCCGGTGCCGCGATGCCCGAGGATCGCCGCCCGGCCTATTGCGCGCTCAAGCTCCACGGCCTGCGCGAGGCGCCCGAACTGATCGCGGTGTTCTGCGACGATGCCACGCCCGTCGGAGGCCGCCTCGGCGCCGCGACGATGCCGGAAACGCGGGGGTTTTCCGTGGTGCTGGCAGTCCACACGCTCTGGCTGGCGGCGCGGGCGAGAGGGCTGGGGCTGGGCTGGGTCTCGGTGGTCGAGCCCGGCCATGTGACGCGGCTGCTGGACGTGCCGCAGGACTGGCGGCTGATCGCGCTGCTTTGCCTGGGCCATCCGCTCGAAGAGGACCATGTGCCCGAACTCGAACGGCGCGGCTGGCAGGCCCGGCTCGACTGGCGCGCCAACGTCAGCGAGCGGTGAGAGGCCGCCCCGCCGCCTGCTCCGCCATGGCCCGCGCCGCCTTGACATAAGCCGGGCCGCCGCAGACCGTCCACGCCTGCGGGATGGTGATGCGGGCAATGTTCTTGAGGATCGGGTGATGGATCATCTCGGTGCCCTGATCCTCCACGGGCCGCGCGGCGCTGTCCATCAGGATGAAGTCCGGCCGGGCCAGCGCCATCTCTTCCAGACTCATCTGCGAAAGCGACGGTTTTCCAAGCTTTCCGGCGAGATTGACCAGCCCCACCCGCGTCATCAGATCATCGACCAGCGTGCCGGTCCCGGTCAGGTAACCGCGCCGCTGGTAATAGGCGGCGACCTTGCCCCCGGGCACTTTCGGCAGCCCGGCCAGTTCGGCATTCATCCGCGCGATCATCGCCTCCCCGCGCTCCCGATGGCCGACCGCGCGGGCCACCTCGCGGATCGAGACGAGGATATCCTCGTACCGGTTCGCGGACCGGAGATCGAGCGCGGGATAGTGCTGCCCCGTCAGCACCGCGATGGCCGGATTGCGGCGGGCGGGCATTCCCACCACGAGGTCCGGGCGGGCGGCGAGGATCTCCTCCGCCGAGCCGCCGAAGACCGGCAGGCGGCGCGCCTGTGCCGCCACCGCCGACATGTCGGGGTCCGAGGCATAGCGGGTGAGCCCGGCGATCTGGTCGCGGTCGGCGAGGGCCACCAAAAGTTGATCGGCGCAAAGATTGAGCGAGACGATCCGGTGCGGACGCGGCAAAACCGGTGCGGCAGGCCGCGTCGCCGCACCATAAACCGCGCCGCCTGCCATCGCCGCGAGCAGCAGGCAGGGGACAAGCCGAAGACGCCGATGGATTTTTCCGCAAGCCATGGCATTGGCTCTTACCCGGACCTGACCGGGACACAAGCATGACAGACAGCGACACAGACGTCACAGAAGCCGACGTCAAGCGAGGTTCCAGTGGAATTATCCGGTAGTCCGCCCCCGCTACGCCACCCGGCGCTGATTCCGCTGCTGGTCGGCGCCGTGATCGTGGTGGCGCTGGCGTCGATGAGCCTCGGGCCCATCTCGCTCGGCCTTGGTCGGATGGTGGCGGCGCTTGGCGGCACCGGCGAGCCGGTGGTGCGCGCGATCCTGCTCGAACTGCGCTTGCCGCGCACCCTGATCGGCCTGATGACCGGGGCCATGCTCGGCCTCTCGGGTGCGGTGCTGCAGGGCTACTTGCGCAATCCCTTGGCCGAACCCTCGGTGCTGGGGGCCTCGAACGCCTCGGCGCTGGGCGCGGTGATCGCGCTCTATTTCGGCATTTCGGAGTGGCACGCAGCGATGCTGCCGCTGCTTGCCATCGCCTCCGCGCTGGGCGCGATGGTGCTGCTGTTCGCGCTGGCGGGACGATCCGAAAGTCCGCTCGGCCTGATCCTGGCGGGCATCGCCGTCTCGACCCTGGCGGGCGCGGGGATCAGCCTCGCGCTCAATCTTTCGCCCAATCCCTTCGCGGCGATGGAGATCATGTCCTGGCTGCTCGGCTCGATCGAGAACCGTTCGATGGAGCACGTGTGGATCGCGCTGCCCTGCGTGGTGGTGGGGACCGCGCTGCTGCTGGCCGATCCGCTGGCGCTCGACGCGCTGTCGCTGGGCGAGGACGGGGCCCGCTCGCTCGGCGTCAACCTTGCCCGCACGCGGCTGCGGCTGATGCTGGGCGTGGCGATCGGCGTCGGCGGCGCGGTCGCGGTGTCCGGCGCGATCGGCTTTGTCGGCCTGATCGTGCCGCACCTGATCCGCCCCATGACCGACCGCAGCCCTTCGGCGCTGCTGGTGCCATCCCTGCTCGGCGGCGCGGTGCTGCTGACCGGGGCCGACATCCTCGTGCGGCTGATCCCGACCGATGCCGAACTGAAGCTGGGCGTGGTGACGGCCTTCCTCGGCGTCCCCGTCTTCCTCTTTCACCTGCTGCGCGAGCGGCGCCTGTGGTGACCCCGCGGATGATGACGATCGCCCTCGACCAGCTTGCCGTCGAACTCGGCCGCCGCGAGATCCTGCACGGCATCACTGCGCAGCTTCATGCCGGTTCGCTGATCGGCGTGATCGGCCCCAACGGCGCGGGAAAATCGACATTGGTGCGCGCGCTCGCCGGCCTCGTTCCGGCGGCGCGCGGCACCATCGCGCTGGACGGCGCGGACATCGCCGCGCTCCCCCCGCGCGCGCTGGCCCGCCGCATCGCCTATCTGCCGCAAGGCCAGACGCTGCACTGGCCGCTCACGGTCGAGCGCCTCGTCGCGCTCGGCCGCCTGCCGCACCTGGGGCCGATGTCGCGGATCGCCGAGGCCGACCGGCTTGCCGTCCTCGAGGCGATGGCACGCGCCGACGTCGGCCATCTCGCCGCGCGCATCGCCACCCAGCTGTCCGGCGGCGAGCGTGCCCGCGCGCTGCTGGCGCGGGCCCTGGCGGTCGGCGCCCCGGTGCTGGTGGTGGACGAACCGCTCGCCTCGCTCGACCCCGGCCACCAGATCGACGTCATGGAACTGCTGGCCCGCGAGGCCCGCGCGGGCGCGCTGGTGATCGCCGTGCTGCACGATCTCAACCTCGCCGCGCGCCACTGCGACCGGCTGCTGGCAATCGACCATGGCCGTCTGGTCGCCGACGGTTCGCCCGCCCAGGTCCTCACCGAGGCCATGCTGCGCCGCATCTACGGCGTCACCGGCTACCGCGCGGAGCTGGACGGCATACCGCTGGTCGTCCCGCTCGAACGCTGCCGGTGATCCGGGAGCGCACCGCGGCGGATTTCGCGGCTGACGTTTACGGCAACATATCGTTACGCCGATAAACCATAGGCAAGCACGATTTCCATGCTTATGGGGGGGCCATGGACGACAAACTCCGCCGCGCCGCCCTCGATTACCACCTCTACCCCCAGCCCGGTAAGCTCAGGATTGAGCCGACCAAGCGCATGGTGAACCAGCGCGACCTCGCGCTGGCCTATTCGCCCGGCGTCGCCGCGCCCTGCATGGAAATCGCCGCCGATCCGGCCAAGGCGCTGGACTACACTGCGCGCGGCAACCTCGTCGCCGTGATCTCCAACGGCACCGCCGTGCTCGGCCTCGGCGCGATCGGCGCGCTGGCCTCGAAGCCGGTGATGGAGGGCAAGGCGGTCCTCTTCAAGAAATTCGCCGACATCGACGTCTTCGACATCGAAGTCGACACCACCGATCCCGACAAGTTCGTCGAAGCCGTCGCCCTGCTCGAACCCACTTTCGGCGGCATCAACCTGGAAGACATCAAGGCCCCCGAATGCTTCGCCATCGAGGCGCGGCTGAAGGAACGCATGAACATCCCGGTGTTCCATGACGACCAGCACGGCACCGCCATCGTCGTCGCGGCCGCCGTGCGCAACGCGCTGGTGCTGCAGGGCAAGACGCTGGCCGAAGCGCGCCTCGTCACCTCGGGCGCGGGCGCGGCGGCGCTGGCCTGCGTCGACCTGCTGGTCTCGATGGGCCTGCGGATCGAGAACGTGACGCTGACCGACAAGGACGGCGTCATCCATTCGGGCCGCGAAGGCATGCTGCCCAACATGGCGCGTTATGCCCGCGATACCAACGCGCGTTCGCTGCCCGACGTGCTGCCCGGCGCCAACCTGTTCCTCGGCCTCTCCGCCCCCGGCGTGCTCAAGCCCGAATGGCTGGAACTGATGGCGCCCAATCCGCTGATCTTCGCGCTCGCCAATCCCGAGCCGGAAATCCGCCCCGAACTGGCCCGCGAAGCCCGCCCCGATGCGATCATCGCCACCGGCCGCTCGGACTATCCGAACCAGGTCAACAACGTCCTGTGCTTCCCCTACATCTTCCGCGGCGCGCTCGACGTGGGCGCCACCGCGATCAACGAGGAGATGAAGGCCGCCGCCGCCGAGGCCATCGCCGCGCTCGCCCGCCTGCCCGCGCATGACAGCGTGGCCCAGGCCTATGGCGGCCGCAAGCTGGTGTTCGGCCCCGAATACATCATCCCGACCCCGTTCGACCCGCGCCTGATCGGCGAGATCGCGGTCGCCGTCGCCCGCGCGGCGATGGACAGCGGCGTCGCCACCAAGACCATCGACCTCGACGACTACAAGCGCGCGCTCTCGCACCAGAACACCCGTTCGGGCCAGCTCATGCTGCCGGTGTTCGAGGCCGCCCGCGGCAGCAAGCGCCGCATCGTCTACGGCGAGGGCGAGGACGAGCGCGTGCTGCGCGCGATCCAGGACGCGCTGGACGAGGAACTGGTGCGCCCCACCATCGTCGCCCGCCGCCGGATCCTCAAGGAGAAGCTGCCCAGCCTCGGCCTCAGCTTCGAGCTCGACCGCGACGTCGAGGTGATCGATCCCGAGACCGACCACGAGGTCATGACCGATCTGGTCGAGGCCTATCGCGCCATCGCCTCGCGCAAGGGCGTGCCGACCGACGAGATCCTGCGCCACGTCTATCGCCGCCCGACCATCACCGCGACGATGATGCTGCGCACCGGCCGCGTCGATGCCGCGCTGGTCGGCGGACGCTCGGAATACTGGGGCCAGGTCGAGCACGTGCTGCGGGTGATCGAGCGCGATCCCGCCAGCAGCCGCGTCTATGCGCTGTCCGGCCTGATCCTCGATGCCGGCGCGCTGTTCATCACCGATACCCACATGGTGCCGGACCCGACTCCCGAGCAGATCGCCGAGATGACCCAGCTGGGCGCCACCCAGCTCAAGCACTTCGGCCTGCGCCCGCGCGTGGCGCTGCTCTCGCACTCCAATTTCGGCGCCTCGCACAGCCCCAGCGCGCGCAAGATGCGCGCCGCGCTGGACATCGTGCGCAAGGCCATGCCGGACCTGCAGGTGGACGGCGAAATGCATGCCGACGCCGCGCTCAGCCAGCCGCTGCGCGACCGCCTGGTGCCGGATTCGCGCTTCGAAGGCCCGGCCAACCTGCTGGTCATGCCCACGCTCGACGCCGCCAACATCACGCTGACCGCGCTGTCGGCCTCGTCCAGCTCGCCCACCGTCGGGCCGATGCTGATGGGCCTGGCCCAGCCGATCCACGTGCTGACGCCGGGCGTCACCGCGCGCGGCATCCTCAACCTGACGGCGATCGCCGCCGCCCAGCTCGAACAGGGCTGATCGCCCTGCCGCCGGCCGGAGCAGCGCCTGCGCCCTGCTCCGGCCCAGCGGACCGTCAGCGGCTGCTGCCGACCCGGATCACGCCAACGCCGTGATCGATGGCGATGGTCGTGCCGTAAGGCTGCGACAGCGCCTGCAGCCGCGCCAGGATCCGCGCACCGGTGGCCGCGTCCGCCATGTGCGGCACCCCTCGTCCCGCCCCGCTGGCGTTCACGCCGAGATCGACCGGATAGAGCCGCACTTCGTCCAGCCGGCCGTCGCGGTAGTGGGCCGTGGCGATCACCGTCTCGTAGAGGGCGGGGTCCGAGAACTCCTTGGCATTGCGCGCGGCGAGCAGTTCGGGCGTGGTCACGCTGCCGGGGGTGACGCCGAACTGGTCGTACATGTCGGCCGGCACGTCATCGAGCGAGTTGTTCATCATCGCGAAGTTGCCCAGCGAATAGAAGATCGGCTTGCCCTTGTAGATCTCGATCCCGCGCAGCTGGTGCGGGCCGTGGCCGACGTAGACGTCGGCGCCCGCATCGATGGCCTGATGGGCAAGGCCCTGCGCGAACCCGGCCGGGGTCCTGCTGGCATTGCCCGGCTCGTGGTTGTGCAGCGAGAACACCGCGAAGTTGCCGTTTTCCTTGGCCTGGCGCACCGCCAGCAGGTTGGCGGCAACGTCCTTCTGGTTGAGATCGTACTCGATCTTCATCGGCGAGACGGCATCGGCGGCAACCCGGTACTCGCGGCCCTTGAGCTTCACCGGCGCCCCGTCCCTGGTGCCCGCCAGCCGCGCCAGCACCGCAAGGTCGGCCTGCGAAACGAGGCCGACTTCGGTGCTGCGGATGGTGTTCGCGCCGCCGCGGCCCGGCACTTGCCCCAGCGGATCGGCGGCGGGCGACATCGGCGTGAACGTGGTCGTCGCCGAGACCAGGCCGATGCGGCCATGGCCGCCGTCGTAATAGGCCGGAGCGCGCGCGGCGCTCATCGAGCGGCCCGTCCCGGCATGGACGACATGGGCATCGTCGAGCAGGGCCAGCGTGTCGATCATGCCCTCCACGCCCCAGTCGGTCGCGTGGTTGTTGGCGTGGCCGACGATGTCGATGCCCATGGCGGCAACGTCGGCAGGGACCTTGGGATCGGCAAGCATCCAGGTGCCGCCGGATTCGGCCTGCGGCGATCCCTTGAAGGTCTTGAGATCGAGCGCGGTGGTCTCGAAGTTGCCGAACGTCACATCGGCGCCGCGCAGCAGGCGCAGCATGTCGGGAGACTGCTTTTCGAGCGTCGCCAGCATCGGGCGCAAGTAGATCAGATCGCCCACGGCGGCGAAAGTGAAGTCCCCGGCGATCGGCGTGCTGGGCACGGCAGCGACCGGCGGCAGGGTGCCGCCCTCTTCTTCTTCCGCAAGCGCGGGCATGGCGATGGCAGCGAAGGCGGCGGCTCCGGCAACAAGAAAGGCGCGCAAGGCGCGGCGGCGGATCGGCATGATGGATGTCCCCTTGGGCTGGCCCGATAATGGCGGTGCCTCAGGGGGTATCGACGGCGGCTGACATGAACCTGTCGCGCCCTTGTCACTCTGTGCAATTCATGCAGCTTCGGCGCGGAACTCCACCACGGCGCAGAGCCCCTGCCCGGTGCGCCCGTCCGCCAGCGTGACCCGCGCGCCGAGCCGGTCGGCCAGGGCGCGGGCGATCGGCAGGCCGAGGCCGGTGCCGAAAGCCTGGCTTTGCCCCCTGACGCGGTAGAAGCGCTCCCACACCCGCTCGCGCTCTGCCGCCGGGATGCCGGGGCCGGTGTCGTCGATCTCGACAAAGGCATGGCCGCCGCGCCGGCCGAGGTGGACCGCGACCGCGCCGCCGGGCCGGTTGTAGCGGATCGCATTGTCCAGCAGGTTGCCGATCAGCTCGGCGGCAAGGCGGGGCTCGCCCATGGCCGTTACCGTGCCGCCGCTCTCGTTTTCGTAACTGATGTCGATGTGCGCGGGCGCCTGCGCGGCGCGGTCCGCCGTGACGGAAGCGGCGACGCCCGAGAGGTCGAAAGGCTGCAGCAGCGTGCCTTCCTGATCCTCGCTGCGGGCCAGCGAAATCAGCTGGCGCAGCAGTTGCTCCAGCGAATCGATGGAATGCGGAATATCCTGCAGCGCGGCCTGCCCTTGCGGCGATTCCGGGCCGTAGCGATCCAGCACGTCGAGCTGCACGCGCGCCACCGCCAGCGGCGTGCGCATCTGGTGCGAGGCATTCGAGGTGAACTGCCTCAGCGAATCCGCCGCCTTGTCCAGCCGCGCCATCAGCCCGTTGAAGGCCGCCACGAAAGGCCGCATCTCCACCGGCGCGGTTTCCGGCGCCTGCAGGCGGAACGCGGGCGAGGCGTCATGGCGGGCCTGCTCGACCTGCCGGGTCATGTCGAGCAACGGGCGCAGGCCCCAGCGGATCGCCCACCAGAACAGCACGCCGGTCACCAGCAGGGCCGCCAATCCGATCAGCAGCACGCGTAGCGCAAAGTTCTGCTCATAAGCAGCGCGGTCGTCCACATAGTCGGCAATCTGGATGACCACGAGACCGGGCTCTCCGGCGGCGCGGCGCACTTCGGTGGCGATACGCACCGGTTTGCCGTGGAGCATGCCATCCCGCAGGTAGGCGGCCTGCGTCACCGCCGCGGCATCGGCCGGTTCCAGATAGCCGCGGATCAGGCGGTTTTCGCGATAGGCGTTGTAGAACGTCGCGGGCGCATGCCGGTCGATCACGCCGTCCCATTGCGGGGTGTAGTCCGCCGGCGGCAGCAGCGCCGGATCGCCGGAAATGACCTTGCGGCCGCTGTAGACGCTGTAATGCACGACCGGACGGGCCCGGCGCTTGAGCAGGTGGATCGCCAGCGGCACCAGCCTTTCGCGCTCGCCGGGCGGACTGTTGTAGGCAAGGCTGAGCGTCCGCACCGAGCCGATCAGCACACGGTCCACGGTATCGGATTCGGTATTGCGCGTGACCAGCACCGTCACCACGCCGAAAAACAGCACCAGCGCGGCCAGCGGCAGCATCACCGCGCCGGTCAGGCGCAGCCGCAGCGAAGGCGCCTGCTGGGAACGGACGTGCAACATGGCCCCTTGCGTCAGCTCAGGCCGCCTCGATCATGTAGCCGAGCCCGCGCACGGTGCGGATCGCCGGGCCGGACGGCAGCAGCTTGCGGCGCAGGCGGCCGACGTAGACTTCCAGGGCATTGGGGGTGACGGCATCGTCGAAGGCGAAGACTTCGGCCGAGAGACGCTCCTTGGGAATGACCTTGCCGGGGCGGCCCATCAGCGTTTCCAGCACCGCCAGTTCGCGGCGGCGCAGATCGATCACGCTGTCGTCGAGCGAGACGGTGCGGCTCGACCGGTCGAACACCAGCGTGCCGATGCGCAGCACCGGATCCGGCGTGCCCTGGCTGCGGCGGACCAGCGCGCGGATGCGCGATTCGAGTTCGCGCGGGTCGAACGGCTTGGCCATGTAGTCGTCGGCGCCGCGGTCGAGCCCGTTGATCCGGTCGTCGACCATGTCCCGCGCGGTGAGGATGAGCACCGGGGTCAGCGCGCCGCGTGCCCTGAGCCGCGAAAGCACGTCGAGTCCATCGATGTCGGGCAGCCCCAGGTCGAGGATTATCGCGGCATAAGGCTCGGCCCCGGCCAGTTGCAGCGCGTCTTCCCCGCTGTCCAGGCGGTCGACCGAAAAGCCGGCCGCCTCCAGCGAGGCGGCGACGCCGCGCGCCAGCCGTTCGTCGTCTTCAACCAGCAACAAACGCATCAGAAATTCCCCAGATTGCGACCCGTCTCCCTCCCCCGAGGATGTGATATTTCGCCATGCATGGCTCTACGCATAACAAATGCCAAGCCCTTACGTCAGGTTCTTGCAATTGATTGCACAAAAGCTTGACGCTGGGCGCACATGTCAGGTTCATGACAGCGGAGCGCTCTAGCTCTCCCCCTCGAACGCAACACCGCCTGCGCCCTGCGCGGCGGGTTGCGGGATCGAAGGGGATCTTGCGACATGAAGTTGAGCCTGACGCCGATTGCCGGCGTGATGACTGCCATTGGTCTTTCCAGCGTTGCCCATGCGGCGCCCGCCGCCGCTCCAGCTGCAACTCCGGCCTCTGCGGCCCAGATCGCCGCCGTCGACACCGTCTTCGCGCGCTGGAACCATCAGGATACGCCGGGCTGCGCGGTTGCCGTCTCGCGCGGCGGGCAGGTCATTGCGGAGCGCGTCTACGGCATGGCCAGCCTCGAACTGGGCGTGCCGGCCCGGCTCGATTCGATCTACGAAGCGGGTTCCGATTCCAAGCAGTTCACCGCCGCCGCCACCCTGATGCTGGCCCGCGAGGGCAAGCTCTCGCTCGATGACGACATCCGCAAGTATGTGCCGGAAATGCCGGACTACGGCGCGCCGATCACGATCCGCCACCTGCTGCACCACACCAGCGGCCTGCGCGACTGGGGCTCGGTCGCCGCGATCGAGGGCTGGCCGCGCAACAGCCGCACGGCCGACAATCAGGACATGCTCGGCATCCTGGTCCGGCAGAAGGAACTGAACTACGCCCCCGGCGCGCACTACCTCTACAGCAACAGCAACTTCAATCTGCTGGCGATCATCGTCCAGCGCGTAAGCGGCCAGTCGTTGGCGGACTTCACGCACGACCGCATCTTCGTGCCGCTGGGCATGACCCACACCCGCTGGCGCGACGACCACGGCGATGTCGTGGCGGGCCGCACCGGCGCCTACGACTTCGACAAAGGCCTCTATCGCAACAATCAGGTGATCGAGGACGCCTATGGCAACGGCGGGTTGCTCACCACCGTGGGCGATCTGGTGAAGTGGCAGGCGGCGCTCGACGACGACCGCTTCGGCCCCGGCTTCACCGAGGCAATGCAGCAACCCACCACGCTGAACGACGGCACCCGCATCGCCTATGCCCTGGCGCTGGTGAACCTCGACCACAACGGCGAGCAGGAAGTCAGCCACTCGGGCTCGACCGGCGGCTACCGCGCCTGGATGGCGCGCTATCCGGGGCAGAAGCTCGCCGTCTCGCTGCTGTGCAACGGCGGCAATGCCGATACGCCGACGCTGGGCCGCGCCGTCGCCGACGTGTTCCTGCCCGCCTTCAAGGCAAGGCCCTACACGCCCAAGGCGCCGCTGCCGACCGGCCTCTACGCCGATGGCATGACCGGCTTCCCGATCCGCTTCGCCACCGATGCGCAAGGCCAGCTCACCGCCGATGGCCGCGCGCTGGTGGCGGTAAGCGCAGGCCGCTGGGCGCTGCGCGAGGACATTTTCGCCTTTACGAAATCCGGCCTCGTCCGCGAAAACCGCGAGGGCGAGCGCATCCCCTACCGCAAGGTCGAGCAGGTCACCGCCTTCGATCCGAAGGACTACACCGGCCGCTTCTGCGGCGTCGACACCGGCGGCTGCCTGACCTTCCGCCAGCAGGGCGATGCGCTGGTCTATGACGGTCCGCGCTGGTCCGGCCGCCCGCTGACGGTGACGTACGCCGACGTCTTCACCGGCGACGCGCTGCCGCAGTCTTCCGCCGTCACCGTCAAGTTCAAGCGCGATGCCAGCGGCAAGGTCACCAGCCTGCGCTTCGGCGAAAGCCGTGCCTACGACGTCGAATTCCGCCGCGCGGAAGGCTGACGCCCTCCTCCCATTTTTCACCAGGACAGCCGCTCAGGGGCGGCCGGACAAACTCAACAAGGGGTCCACAAAAATGCGTGATTATAACCGCAAGTTCCGCCAGTTGCTGACCGGGGGCACTGCCGCCCTCGGTGTGACCATCGCGCTTGCCCAGCCCGCCATGGCGCAGGACAGCGTTCAAAATTCGGCGTCTGCCGATGAAGCCAGCGATGCCGGCTCCGCCATCTTCGTCACCGGCTCGCGCATCGACCGCAAGGGCTTCGACGCGCCGACGCCGACCACTGTCGTGGGCGAGACCGAACTGCGCCTCGGCGCCCGTCCCAGCATTGCGCAGGTCCTGAACGACCTTCCCCAGTTCCGCGCCACGCAGACCCCGGCCAGCACCGTCGCCAACACGAACTCCAGCGCCTCGGCCATGGACCTTCGCGGCCTTGGCGTCACCCGCACGCTGACGCTGCTCAACAACCGCCGCTTCACCGGTTCGGCCGACCTCAACACCATTCCGCAGGGCCTGGTGAAGCGCGTCGACGTCGTCACCGGCGGCGCCTCGGCGGCATGGGGTTCGGGCGCCATCGGCGGCGTCGTCAACATCATCCTCGACGACGAGCTTGAAGGCGTCACCCTCGGCGCGCAGAACGGCATCTCCTCGCGCGGGGACGGCTATCGCTACAGCTTCGACGGCACCTTCGGCACCAAGTTCGCGGGCGGCCGCGGCCACTTCATGATCGGCGCCGAATACCAGCACGACGAAGGCATTCTCGACCGCAACTCGCGCAAGAACGTCGGCAGCTCGAACCTGTTCTCGCCGGTCGGCGGCGACCATGCCTATATCCTCGTGCGCGACGTCAACGCGTCCAACACCAGCCTCGGCGGCCTGATCACGTCGGGCAGCCTTGCCGGGCAGACCTTCAACTCGGACGGCACCCTGCGCGACTTCCAGTACGGCAGCCAGATCAGCGGCACCACGATGGTCGGCGGCGAAGGCGTTGCCACCAACGACGAATACGCCCTCACCAACCCCTACCAGCGCGTGAATTCCTACGCCCGCGCCAGCTTCGAAGTGGGCGATGCCACCTTCTGGGCGGACGGCAGCTACAGCCGCATCTGGGCCAGCTATCCGTTCTATGCGGAAAGCGGCACTTACACGATCTCGGCCGCCAACCCCTACCTGTCGGACACGATCCGCAGCCAGCTTGCCGCCGCGGGCGAAACCAGCATCAAGGTCGGCCGCGTGTTCGAGGACTACGGCTACCGCAACTTCGACTACTACCG
The DNA here is from genome assembly GCF_017309955.1 of Novosphingobium sp. KA1. NCBI lineage: Bacteria > Pseudomonadati > Pseudomonadota > Alphaproteobacteria > Sphingomonadales > Sphingomonadaceae > Novosphingobium > Novosphingobium sp. KA1. Next base: position 1,677,834 of record NZ_CP021248.1, read on the forward strand.
CCAGAACGTGGAAGGCGCGATCGGCGTGGACGGCAGCTTTGCCGACGGCAAGTGGCGCTACAGCGCCTATTACAGCCACGGCGAAATGCGCAACATGCAGAGCTACCACAACCAGATCACCGGCACGAACCTGACCAACGCGCTGGATGCGGTGACGGATTCCAGCGGCAACATCGTCTGCCGCGTGGCGCTGACCGACCCGGATACCGCCTGCGCCCCGCTCAACATCCTGGGCACCGGCACTGCCAGCCAGGCCGCCATCGACTATGTCTTCGGCAACACCGCCCGCGCCGTCTACACCACCAAGCTGGACTCGATGGGCGGCAGCCTGCGCGGCGATCCGTTCTCGACCTGGGCGGGCCCGGTCTCGATCGCGGTCGGCGCCGAAGCGCGCTGGGAAGAACAGGTGACCAGCGGCCTTGACGCGGTTTCCGCCGCCAAGGGCTTCAGCCGCTTCAACTTCTCGCCGCTCAACGGCGGCTTCAACGTGCAGGAGTTCTTCGGCGAAGTCGCCGTGCCGCTGCTCGACCAGCCGTTCAGCAAGCTCGATGTCAACGGTGCGGCGCGCTACAGCCACTACAGCACCAGCGGCGGCATCTGGTCGTGGAAGCTGGGCCTGACCGACCGCATCTTCAACAACCTGCTGCTGCGCGTCTCGCGTTCGCGCGACATCCGCTCGGGCAGCCTCAGCGAACTGTTCACCACCACCACCACGAGCTTCTCGACCGTGGCGGAGAACGGCAACACCTACTCGGTCACCCGCTACGGCGGCGGCAATGCCGACCTGAAGCCCGAAATCGGCAGCACGCTGACGCTGGGCGCGGTGTTCACGCCCTCGTTCCTGCCGGGCTTCAACCTCTCGGTCGACTACTACAACATCAAGCTGCGCGACGCGATCACCTCGCTGGGTGCGCAGGACATCGTCTCGGGCTGCGACAACGGCAATACCTCGCTGTGCAGCCAGATCGTGCGCGATGGCTCCGGCGCGCCGACCACGATCTACACCACCTACATCAACCTGGCCGAATACAAGACCAAGGGCATCGACATCGAGGGCACCTACCAGTTCCCGCTGAGCACGATCGCCGCGAACCTGGGCGGCAACCTGCGCCTGCGCGGCCTTGCCACCTATGTTCCCAAGGTCCTGATCAACGACGGCACCACCACCGTGGACCGCGCGGGCGACGTCGGCGACAACGTCAGCTTCGGCACCCCGCACTGGCGCGCCAGCGGCATCGTCACCTACACGAGCGACACGTTCTCGCTCGACACCCGCGTGCGTTATGTCGGCGGCGGCAAGTTCAACCATGCGCTGGACATCGCCAACAACGACATCTCGGCCCGCGTCTACGTCGACCTCGGCGCACAGGTGAACATCGACAAGTTCACCCTCTTCGCCAACGTCAACAACCTGTTCGACCGCGATCCGCCGCTGACCACTTACGGCGCGATCCACTACGACACCATCGGCCGCTATTTCACCATGGGTGCCAAGGTTCGTTTCTGAACCACCCGGATGAAGCGTGAGGGATGGCGGCCTTTCGGGGCCGCCATTTCTTCGCTCCAGACGCCGCGCGGGCTTGCCCAGCAAGCTTGACGCAAGTTGATATTACGTGCGGCAGCCCCCTCGGGGAAGCCGAAGATTGGCCTCCAGCCCACCCCCGGACCGGTTGCGCAGCCAGAGCGTGCCTTGATGGGCCGCGGCAATATCGCGGGCGATGCTCAAGCCCAGGCCAACGCCGCCGGACGCCACGTTCCGGGAATCCTCCTGCCGGTAGAACGGTTCGAACACCAGGTCGAGCGCCTCCTCCGGTATGCCCGGCCCCCTGTCCTGCACCGTGATGGCGATCTGCGCGGGACTTGCGGAAACCACGATCTGCGCACTGCCGGCATAACGCAGCGCGTTCTCCACCAGATTGCCGATACAGCGCCGCAACCCGTTCGGAAACCCGGCGATCCTGCCGTTGGCCGATCCGCTCAGCGTCACCGCCGCCCCATGGTCGCGCAAGTTCGCGACCATTTCCCCCAGCATCACGTCGAGATCGATATCTCCGGTCAATTCCTCATCGACGCCGCCTTTCATGAAGGACAGCGTTGCATCGACCATCCCCTCCATTTCGACCAGATCCTTGCGGAAACCCGCCTTCTGCGTCTCGTCAGGCAGCATTTCGGTGCGCAGCCGCAGGCGCGTGATGGGGGAGCGCAAATCGTGCGACACGGCGGCCAGAAAGCGGGTGCGCTCCTCTATATGGCCGACCACCTTCTGCTGCATGGCGTTGAATGCCTCGGCGGCGCGGCGCACCTCGCGCGGGCCCGAGGTTTCCAGCGGCGGGCTGTGAATGTCGCGCCCCAGCGCCTCGGCCGCATCGGCCATGCGTTTCAGCGGCGTCATCCCCAGCCGCACGGCGAACCAGGTCAGCAGCCCGACGATCAGGATGCGCAGGGCATAGATGCGCACCACATAGTCGGCGATGGTCCCGACCCGGTCCAAGTCGGCCCCGTTCTCATCCTCATGCCCCTCGGCCAGCAGCCAGGGATCGGCGGGATCGCAGCGGACGGCGACGCGAAATTGCGCGGCCGGTTCCTGCGCGGACAGCATCGCCCACGTGTTCGCGGGCCGCCCGCGGTCGTCCAGCAATTGCGCACTGATGACCCTCACCTCCACCGGTCGGCCCAAGTGCACGCGCATCGTGTGCTGAAGCAGCGCAGACGAGCGCTGCACGTCCTGCACCCCAGCTTGCGGCGCCGGCAGGTGCGGGGCGAAGCGCAGCGAAAGGCCCGGCGCCTGAAGCGCCGCCATCAATTCGGCGCGGTCCCGGGGCGGGCGGGCGTCCAGCAGGCGCAGGGCGTCGGCCACACGCGTGGCGAAAACGCGCGCCGGGATCTCCAGCATCTGGCGGCGGCGGCTTTCGAACCAGATGGTGCTGGTCAGCAACTGGGCGAGCAGGAGCCCGGCGACAAGGATGCAGGCAATCCGCGCCGACAGCGAGGCGGAGCGATTGCCCTTGCGGAAAATCGGCATCAGCGCGCCCCGTTCAGCCCCCGTTCGCCACATCCACCGCCAACACATATCCGCCATTGCGGACGGTGCGGATCAGCGACGGGCTGCGGGCATCGTCGCCCAGAAGCTGGCGAAGGCGGCTGATGCACATGTCGATCGCCCGGTCGCTCGGATCGCGCTCCCGCCCATAGACCTCGCGCGCCAGAAAATCCCGGCTCAGCGTCCGGTAAGGGTGGCGCAGCAGCGTGCGCAAGGCAAGGAAGTCCGATCCGCCCATCGCCACGTGCCCAGCCCCGTCATCCTGCTGAAGCAGGTTGCGGCGGGTATCGAGCTGCCATCCGGCAAACCGGATCGTCTCGGGCTCAGGCGGCGGTGCCTGGAGCGCCGAGCGCGCTGCCCGGCGCAGCACGACGTTGATCCGGGCCAGCAGCTCGCGAGGGTCGAACGGTTTGGCGAGATAATCGTCCGCGCCAAGTTCGAGCCCGACAATCCGATCGATCAGCGCGCCGCGTGCGGTGAGCATGATGATCGGAATCTCGTGCCGCGCCGTCAGCGCCCGGCAGAGCGTCAACCCGTCCTCCCCCGGCAGCATGAGGTCGAGAATGATCAGGTCGGGCCGGTAGCGTTCCAGCAACTGCCACATCTCGTCGCCATCCGCGGCGCCTTTCGCGCCCATCCCCGCCTCGCACAGATACGTGCAGAGCAGTTCGCGGATGTCGGCATCGTCGTCGACGACCAGAATATCGGTCACGACGGATTTACCGCTGCATACCGGTGGATTTCAACGCCCGTTACATGACGTGACAAAGGGCCGGAAGGCCTGACAAAATTGCACAATTCCACGGATTTACCCCAAGCCCTTCGGTGATAGTGGGCGCCTCTGTTGCGAATGAATTGCATTATAAGGGGCTTTCACCGTGAAACCAACCTATTCCGTGCGAACCGCTGCGCGCGGCTCGCTGGCAGCGCTTGCCGTCGCCCTGTGCTGGGTTCAGCCCGCCGCGGCCGAGGACGCGGACACCCCGTCGATCGTCGTCACCGGCCAGCGCACGGAAGAGACATCGTCCTACACCGGACAGGAAGCCAGCATCGCCATCGGCCTGCCGCTGACCCTGCGCGAAACGCCGCAGACCGTCACCGTCGTCACCCGCCAGCTGCTGGACGACCAGCAGATCGAGACGATCGACGATGTGCTGGCCACCACGCCGGGCGTCACTTCCTATTCCAACGACAACGCGGGGCGGACCAATTACCGCGCGCGCGGGTTCGAGATCACCAACTACCGCATCGACGGCATGCAGGTGGATGGCCGGAGCAGCCTGACCAGCGGCGGCGCCTCCACCAACATGGACCTCTATGACAGCGTGCAGATCGTGCGCGGCGCCAATGGCCTGCTGGGCGGCACCGGGGATCCTTCGGCCACGATCTACCTCCAGCGCAAGCAGCCGACGACCAAGCTGGGCGCGGCCGGCATGCTGACGCTGGGCAACTGGGACAAGCGCCGGGTGATGGCCGATCTCAATGCCCCGGTCACGGCCGACGGCGCCGTGCGCGGCCGCCTGGTCTTCTCCGACGAGAGCACCGACACGTTCCGCGAGCGCGAGCACATCGACCGGCGCGGCGTGCTGGCCAACTTCGCGGTCGACCTTGGCCCCAAGACCGTGCTGAACGGCGGCGTCCAGTACGAGCGCACCATCAACAAGGGCGCGACCTGGGGCAGCAACGTCTCGATCTGGTTTGCCGACGGCACGCTCGCCCACCTGCCGCGCAGCACCAATCCGGTCACCGACTGGAGCGTTGCGCGCCGCAAGGCGACCACGGCCTTCGCGAACCTCCAGCATGAATGGGACAACGGCTGGCGCGTCCGGCTGGGCTATGCGCGCACGGACGGCAGCGCCTACAACAACATGGGCATCGCCAAAGTGAACAACGCGGCCCGCAACGTCGGCGGCTTTGCGGGCTTCTGGAATCAGGACGGCACCGGCGCCTACCTCAATGCCTTCCATTCCGAAGCGGATAGCGGACGGGACAACATGGATGTCTCGGCCAATGGCCCGCTGCATCTGTTCGGGCGCGAACACCAGTTGATGATCGGCATCAACGGCTATTGGGACCGGATCACGCAGTACACCTTCAGCAATGCCCTCGGCAATTGCAGCATCGCCGGTGTGACGGCAACGCCCTACAGCGGCTGCCAGTACCGCGCGGCCGGCCTGCCGATCGACGACTGGCGCAGCTGGGACGGGTCCTATGCCAATTTCGAGACCTTCCGCACCGATGCCCGTTCGGTGGACAAGACCCGCAACATCGGTGGCTACGTGGCGGGCCGCTTCAGCCTGATGGACGGCCTGACCGCCATCGCCGGCGGGCGCATCAGCGACTACAAGGCCCATGGCGGCGATTACACGGCAAGCAACGTCTACACTGCCGACGCCGCCGTCACGCGGGAAAAGGGCGTGTTCACGCCCTACGCCGGGCTCGTCTACGACGTGACGCGCGAAATCTCGCTTTATGCCAGCTACACCGACATGTTCACGCCGCAGGGCAATTTGCGGGACGAGAACGACAAGCTGCTCGATCCCGTCACCGGCTCCAGCTACGAGGCGGGCATCAAGGGCGCGTTCTACGGCGGCAAACTCAACACCTCGCTCGCCTTCTACCGCAACAAGCAGAGCAACGTTGCCGAAAGCACCGGCCTGATCCACGAAACCACGGGCGAGACGATCTACCGCGCCGTCAGCGGCGTGATCTCCAAGGGGATCGACCTCGATGCCTCGGGCGAGGTGCTGCCGGGCTGGAACCTGTTCTTCGGCTACAGCTACCTGGATGTGAAGGGCCTTGGCTACCAGCGCGATCCGCACCACGTGGTACGGCTTTCGACCAGCTATACGCTACCCGGCGCACTGGACCGCCTGACCATCGGCGGCGGCATTTCCAGCCAGAGCAAGACCGAATGGTCAACCAATCCCGGCCGCCCGCTGGGGGGCGGCCAGTACGATGCCGCCAATCTCAAGGTCGCCGGCTATACCCTGGTCAACCTGATGGCGCGCTATCAGGTGACCGACAACATCCAGATTTCCGCCAATGTCACCAACCTCACCGACAAGACCTACTACCGTCAGTACGGCTTCTACGACGGGCTGATCTACGGCGAGCCGCGCAGCTACAGCGTAACCCTGCGCGCGCGGATCTAGGCGGTAAATTCGTGCAATACACCATGCCGGGGCGATCCGCCCCGGCATGGCCTTCGCGGGCTTGCGTCCCGACCGATATTCGCCGGTCAGCCCTTCACGCCAAAGATCCGCGTGGAACGGCTGCCCCGGGCAATCCGGATCTCGAAATGACCGGGTGCGACTTCACGGGCCTCGCCGGAGGCGGTATGCAGCCGTATCCCCGCGTCCTTGCCCGCAGGGGATGAAACGATCATCCGCACGCTGCGCGCCGGGCCCTGCGCGTGTTCGATGACCGCTTCCCATGCGCTCAGATCAGGTTTCAGGGCAATCGAGGCGTTGGCGGCAAAGCGGCATCCGCCCTGCACTTCAAGGTCGAGCCCGGCCGTGCCAAGGCGGGCATGGAAACGGCGGCGCACCCCATCGCGCGGGCTGACGAGCAGGCGGCCCTGCTCTTCGCGCCATTCTCCGCCCATCGCGATCCGGCCGAAAAGATCATCATCGACCAGCGTGGTGCGCGCCGCGCGCAAGGCCCCGCAAAAGCCCAGATCGATCTCGCACGCGTAATACCATGAGCCATGCCGGTGGGGCTGGTTCAGCCAGGTCTCGCCCAGGGCAGCGGGCTCGAAACCGCCGCCCGCGCCGCCATCATTGGCAGCGCCGGGATACCAGTAGCCATAGCCGCTGTCGGGCGTGCCGCTGTTGAGCAAGGCCCAGCTGCTGAGCGCGGCGGCATGGCCCAGACGCAGCAGGGGGCGCGGATCGTCGACATCGTGAAGCGCATGGTCGAGGATCGCCCAACCGCCCATCTGCGCCATATAGCTGAGCGTATAGGCATCACCCGCAGACGCCCGATAATCCGAGCCGAGGTAGTAATAGGAGGGCTGCAACCACCCGCGGCAGAACAGGTTCGCCTCCATCTGGGCGCGGTTGAAGGCGCGGACCTTGTCGGGCGCAAACCGCTCCGGCCGGTCCATGGCATAGCGGGCGATCGCCTGCGTGGATTCAAAGCCCGTGGAATCAAAGGCATACTCCGAGACGTAGAGGTCGCTCACCTCATTCACGAAATGGTGGACCTTGGCCTCCCACAAGGCGGCAAGCTCCTGGGCCTCATCCTTGCGCCCTTCGCGGCGCAGCGCATCGATCACATCGGGGATCACCAGTTCGTTGTAATAGCCGATCGAGTTGGCATCCCAGTCCGCGACCTGCCTGGGAATGACAAACATCGCCCTGGCCGTGCCAAAGGCACGCTCCAGATAGGTGGCCGCCGAAAGGCGCGTGCGCACGTCGGGGTGGTCGCGGGCGATCCGGTACAGCGAGAAATACATCACGGCGATGTGCGGGTAATCATAGACGCGCCAGATGTGCATCTGCCCGCGCGGGCCCGGATCGCTGCTGGTGCGGTTGCGGTGCCAGTCCGGAATGCCGTAAATGCCATAGGCCTGGCTTTCCGCTGTCGAGCGTTGCAGGCCGCCCCAGACGAAATGCTCGACATAGTCATCGAGCGCATCGATCTCGGCCTGCACCGGGAACTCGGCATTCTTGGCGGCGAGAAAGGCCGGTTTCGACAGGCCGGGATCATCGCAGGTGACTTCGTAGATCCGCCAGCCCGTGATGCGGTCGTAGTTGTCGGGCCCCAGGAGGGTCTGCGTCTCCATGTTCCATTCGGCCAGAAGCCCGTTGTACCATGCCGCGGGATCGCTGTGCCGGTGGGCGGCGATAAAGGCCCCGCGCTTGGCGATCATCGTCTCGACGGCCTGGGTGACGAAGAATTCGAGCGTGGTGATCCCGCCGTCCGCCTGACGCACGGTGATGTGATTTTCGCCCAGTCGCTCGAAACGCAGGACATAGACCTGGCGGTTCGCGCGCTGCCCCGCCGCCGCGATCCTCGTCTCGGCCCCATGTTCGGCGATCAGCGCCTCCACCGGCACGCGTGAGCCAAACGAGAGGCGGACCTCGCTGCCGACAGGTACCGTCATGCCGGGCACGACCTCGACATCGAGCAGGCCATGGTCGGCGATGGCGCGCCGCATGGCATCCTGTCCATCGACGAGGAGAAAGCGGACGCCCATCTCGCGACTTTCGCCCGCCGGAACGATCAGGCTGCTGGCAGGAAGGCGCCAGCGCGACCCCGCCTTGCGGACAGCGGCGACCTGGGCGGCGGCATGGAAATAGACGCGGTACAGATCGGACGAGTCCTTGGGCGCATCCCAATATTCAAGGGACGAGCCCTTCTCGGGCAGCATGGCGAGCCAGGGCTTGCTCACATCCTTGTGCCGCCAGAAAACATGGGAAGACTGGCCCGCGATAAAGCTGTGCTTGAGCAAGGCGTCCGGGTCTTTGTTGGTATCGTCGATCCTGTTGATCGGCAAAGGCAGCGCCACGTCGCCAAACTCGACGGGAGCGGCGGTGGCGTTCTCGATCCTGACCAGGACCTTCAGGCATTCGCCATCGAGCAGGAGCCGGCAGGAGAGGCTCACCCCCTTGGCGAGCGGGTACTGGATTTCAGCCCCTTGCCCGGGCAGCGCCTCTATCGCCCCTGACATCCCGGCGGTATCAAAGCGCGACCACGCCCCCCCTTGCGCGCGCCAGACGCCGCACAGGTTGCCCAGCCTCGCCCCCGCTTTCAGAACATCGCCGCTCAGGCGCCCGCTCGCATCGCGCAGGCTGGTGATGCGCCCCTTGTCCCAGCCCACGATGAAACGCCCGCCGGGAATGGCCAGCGTTTCGCTCACCTGACGCACCTGTGGCGTGGCGGCACGAAGCGGCCGCGTAGTGGCCATGGCCAGAGCGACAAGGCTGCTGCCGAGCATGGCGCGGCGATTCACCCTGGCGGCTGTGGCAAAGGGGACCACGGGGTGTGATCGACGGATTTTGAACATGTGCCGGCTCCATAGCTATGTGCTCGGCTGTTCAATTCAGGGGAACGACAGCGCAAACCTCAACAGAATGGTATTTAGTATACCATGCATGTCAAGCTCTGGCATGATCGCGGGGTAAGGGAGGTGCTAGGTCTCCTCGAACGCTCCGCCCGGGGCGCCGATCACAACGGCCCAGGTCCCGCGCGCACTCACGCGCGGGTGAACCGCCAGCGGTCGGGCTCGCTCGCCTCTTCATCGAAGCGATAGCCGTCGCTGTCGAAGCCGCGCATCGCCTCGATGTCGGTGATGTGATGCTCGCACATCCAGCGCGCCATCATCCCGCGCGCGCGCTTGGCGTTGAAGCTGATGAAGCGCGGACCGTTCGGTCCGAGCTCGCGGAAGTCGACGTCGACCACGCGCAGACCTTCCAGCTTGCCGGAGACCGCCGCGAAGTACTCCTGGCTGGCAAGGTTGAGCACCGCGCCCGAACCCTCTTCGGCCACCTGCTCACGCAAGTATGCGGCGATGCGGGAGCCCCACCAGTCGGTCAGGCTCTTGTGGCGCGGGGCCCAGCGGGTGCCCATTTCCAGTCGGTAGGGCCGGATCATGTCGAGCGGGCGCAGCAGCCCGTAGAGGCCCGAGAGCATGCGCACGTGATCCTGCGCGAAGGCGACGCCCGCCTCGTCCAGCGTATGCGCCTCAAAGCCGGTGTAGACGTCACCCGCAAAAGCGAAGAGCGCCTGGCGTTCGGGCAGTTCGGGGAAGTCGCGATAGCGGTCCGCGTTCAGCTTCGCCAGCTTGGGCGAGATATGCATCAGTTCGGACAGCCGCTTCTGCGTCAGGTTCGACGCCGAACGGGCAAGACCGAGCGCTTCCTCGGCAAAATGCGGGGTGGTCGCGGCGAGGGGCGGCAGCACACGCTCGAAGTCGAGCGTCTTGGCGGGAGACAGCAGGGCGATCATGGCGAGAGGCGGTAGCGAGGGGGCGCGGCGCCGTCAAACCGGGGCGTTATGCCCGCTTGGCAAACCCGGCCCGGCCCTACCCTTCTGTTGCCCACCCATGTTGACATTGGATCCAATTGGAGGATTATTGGATCCAATAAACAAGAATCAGGAGTGGACGGTGGAAGGTGAAACCCAGACCATGACCCGGGCGGCCGACAGGCCGGCACCGGCCAAGCTGGCCCCATGGCCCCGCAATGCGTGGTACGTCGCCGGCACGCCCGACGAGATCGCCGATGGCCCACTGGGCCGCACGATCTGCGGCGAACGCATGGTCATTTTCCGCGGCGCCGATGGCGAAGTGGCCGCGCTGGAGGATTTCTGCCCGCACCGCGGTGCGCCGCTGTCGCTGGGCTTCCTGCGCGATGGCGAACTCGTCTGCGGCTATCACGGGCTGGCGGTGAACTGCCGGGGCAAAGTCGCCGGGATGCCGGGGCAGAAAGTCGGCGGTTTCCCGTCTGCCCGCCGCTTTGCAGCCCTGGAGCGTTACGGCTTCCTCTGGGTCTGGCCCGGAGACGCAGACAGCGCCGATCCGGCCGCGCTCCACCCTCTCGAATGGGCCGAGAGCGACGAATGGGCCTATGGCGGCGGCTATTACCACATCGCCTGCGACTACCGGCTGATGATCGACAACCTCATGGACCTGACGCACGAGACCTATGTCCACGCCAGCAGCATCGGCCAGAAGGAGATCGACGAAGCGCCCGTGCGCACCCGCGCGGACGCCCGCGAGGTCGTCACCAGCCGCTTCATGGACGGCGTGAAGGCCCCGCCATTCTGGCAGATGGCGCTGCGCGGTGCCGGTCTTCCCGCGGACGCGACGGTCGACCGCTGGCAGGTCTGCCGCTTCTCCCTGCCCAGCCACGTGATGATCGAGGTCGGCGTCGCGCTGGAAGGCCTGGGCGGCTATGACGCACCGGACGCGGTCAAGGCCTCCAGCATCGTGGTCGATTTCATTACCCCGGAAACAGAGACCAGCCACCACTACTTCTGGGGCATGGCCCGGCGCTTCGCAGTCGCGGACACGGCGCTGACCGACACCATCCGCGAAGGCCAGGGCAAGATCTTCGGCGAGGATCTGGAAATGCTCGAAAGCCAGCAGGCCAACCTCTCGCGCTGGCCGGAGCGGCGCCTGCTCAAGCTCAACATCGATGCCGGCGGCGTCCGCTCGCGGATGATGATCGATCGCGCCATCGCCGCGGAATCGCCATCGTGCACCGGGGTTTGACAGGAACGCCCGTCACCGGCGAAAGCGGGTCATGGACACTGCGGACCGTACCGAAGCCAAGCCCGCCCCCAGGGCGCCTGACAGGGTGAAACCCGGCCAGCACGTGATCATCTCGCTGCGGCGGATGATCGCGCAAGGCCGCTTCGCCCCCGGCGAGCGCATCGGCGAGATCGCCACGGCCGAAGCGCTCGGCGTCTCGCGCATGCCGGTGCGTACCGCCCTGCGCGCGCTGGAGGCGGAAGGACTGGTCGAGAAGCTCGGCGCGCGGGGCTATGCGGCGCGTTCGATGACGGCCGCCGAAGTCGAAGGCGCGATCGAAGTGCGCGGCGTGCTGGAAGGGCTCGCCGCCCGCCGCCTCGCCGCACGCGGCCTGTCCGCCGCCGAGGCCGTGCGCTTTTCCGAGTGTCTGGCGCGCGGCGAGACGATCTTCGCCAAGGGCACGCTGGCACAAGACGAGGTGGACGCCTTCCACGACTACAACCGCGCGTTCCACGCCCTGCTGGTGGCGGCCAGCGGCAATCCCTCGATCGCAGAGGCCATCGCCCGCAACGATCACCTGCCGTTCGCTTCGTCCTCCGCGCTTGCGCTCGAAAGCGATCCGGCCAGCGAGTTTGCCCATCTCCTGGCCGCTCACCGCGACCATTGTGACGTGCTGGATGCCATCACCCACCGCGACGAAGAGCGCGCCGAACGAGCGATGCGTGCCCATGCCCGCGCGGCGCTTGGCAGCGAACGCCTGTTCCGGCGGCTGACGCCCTAACAGTCCGTTTGAAAATCCGCCCCAGGCGTATTTTGGCGGCACCGACGCTCTAAAATCTTAGTTGGCAAAACTCTCCCAGCGGATGAACGGCAGGATCGAGGCGTGGTCATCGCTCCATGCCTTGGCGCCGGTATCCTCCAACGGTGTCCAGGGATGGCCCGGACTGCTGCGCACCAGCGCCTCCAGTACCCCGGGCTTGCGCGACAGCGCGATCCAGCGCGAGGGCGTGTAGCGATCCCGGTCGGCAGGGTTGTCCAGCCGCGACAGCGCCGCCAGCCCGCCGTCCCGGGCATTGGCGGCAACCACCGGTTCGAGGTCGATGTAACGGTTGGAGATGTGCAGCATCAGTAACCCGTGCGGGCTCAGCGCGCGGGTATAGACCGCCAGCGCCTCGCGCGTCAGCAGGTGGACGGGGATGGCGTCCGAGGAGAAAGCGTCAATCACCAGCACGTCGAACGCGGCGGGCGGCAGCTTGCCCAGTTCCAGCCGGGCATCACCGATCACGACGTTTGCCTGCGGCGTGCAGTCGCGCAGATAGGTGAACTTCCCGGAGGTCGAAAAGCGCAGGATTGCCGGATCGATCTCGAAGAACGTCCAGCGCTGCCCCGGCCGGGCCTGGCAGGCGAGCGACCCGGTGCCGAGGCCGACCACCCCGACCCGCGCATGCGGCCCCTCGATCGCCGGTGTTGCCGCCAGCGCCAGCCAGACACCGGAACCGGGGCCGTAATACGTCAGCGCATCGCGGGCATGGGCGGGATCGAGCGACTGCTCGCCGTGCAGCGTAGTGCCGTGCGCCAGCGTGCGCATGCGCTCGCCCTGGCGGTCGTGGACGGTGTAGATGCCGAAATAGCTGCGCGTCCGCTCACCCGACAGCGTGGCGCGGATCGTCCAGATGCCACCCTGCGCCACCATCGCCAGCACCAGCACCGCCGCGAAGGCCCCCCGCCATGCCATGACCATCACCCCGGTGCCGACGAGGAAGATCGTCAATCCCATGGCGACCAGCCCGTCCTCCGCGCGCAAGGCATACTGGTCGAGCTGCCAGCCGAGGAACGCCGCGAAAGCCAGCAGCATGGCGAGGGCGATGCGCGCGGGGCCGCGGTCGATCGCATCGCCCTCGGACCAGCGCAGCAGCGGCTCCAGCGGCATCAGCAGGGCCGCTGCCAGGACCAGCAGCGGATGCTCCCAGGCCCAGTCGAACACCAGCGGCGCCACGAGCGCGGTGAACACCCCGCCCAGCGCGCCGCCCGCCGACATCGCGAGATAGAAGCGCGTCAGTTGCGCCGGGCCGGGCCTTAGGTCGTAGAGGCGGCCATGCAGCGCGCTCGCCACGCAGAACAGCAGCAGGCACGTTCCGCCCGCGGCCCATAGCGTGCCCGATCCGTTCGACAGCATCGCATAGCTGCCCGCAAACAGCACCACCACCGGCGCGATCCGGGTCACCGCCCGGACCGGGCCGCGCCGGTCCGCAAAGGCGGTCACGAAGCTCAGCAGATAGAGCCCCAGCGGGATCACCCAGAGCAGCGGCATCGCAAAGATGTCGGTGGTGAGATGCGTGGTGGTCGAGAGCATCAGCCCGGAAGGCACGGCCGAGAGCAGCAGCCAGAGGCCCACGGTGCGCCAGCCCGACGCGGGCCCTGTCGCTTCCTCCGGCACTGGCATATGCACCGAAGGCCGCCCCCAGCGGCTCGCCCCGGCCAGCGCGACAAGGAGGACAAGCAGCGCAAAACCACCGGTCCAGACAAGGCTCTGCCAGCGCAGCGACAGCAGCGGCTCGGCCAGCAGCGGATAGGCGAGTAGCCCTGCGAAACTGCCGAGATTGGAGGCCGCATAGAGCGCCCATGGCGCCCCCGCCTGCGGATCGGCGGCGAACCAGCGCTGCATCAGCGGCGCCTGCGCGGAGACCACGAAAAACACCGGGCCGATGCTGAGGCCCAGCAGCAGCGGCACCCACAGCGCCTCGGGCAGGCCCGGCAGCGGCGGCAAGGCGACCAGGCCGACCGGCAGGGTCAGCCCCGCCAGCACCAGCAGCCCAAGATGGACCAGCACCTGCCGGCGCAGCGACAGCCGCCCCAGCGCGTGGGCATAACCATAGCCCGCCAGCAGCAGCGCCTGATAGACCAGCATGGCGCTGTTCCAGACGTTGGGCGCCCCGCCGAGGCGCGGCAGCGCCATGCGCGCGACCATCGGCTGGACAAGGAACAGCAGGAAGCTGCCGATCAGGATCGTCGCGACGTAGAGCCCCCGCGCCGCACCTTTGCCTGCCTTCACGGATTCAGAAATGCGCAAGATACCCGCCATCGACGCCCAGGACCTGTCCGGTGACGTAAGACGCCTCCGGCGAGGCCAGGAACAGCACCGGGCCGACGATCTCCTCGGGCCGCCCCCAGCGCCCGAGCGAGGTGCGCCGGGCAAGGTGCTCGGCAATCGCCGGGTCGGCCACCATCGCGGCATTGGCCTCGGTCGCGAAATAGCCGGGCGCCACCGCATTCACGGTGATCCGGCGGGGACCGAGTTCGGCGGCCAGCGCCCGGGTCAGTGCGTCGAGCCCGCCCTTGGCCATCGTGTAGGCGGCATCGCCCGAACGCGCGATCTGCCCGGCGATCGAGGTCACGTTGACGATGCGCCCGCCCTCGCCCATCGCCGGAGCCAGCGCCCGGGAAAGTTCGAAGGCGGCGACGAGATTGACCTCCAGCATCTGCCGGACCGCGGTCCGATCCAGTTCGGCGAGCGGCCTGCGGTCGCGGTGTCCGGCGTTGTTGACGAGTATCCGGATCGGCCCGTGCTCGACCTGGGCGGCGGCGATCGCGCGGTCCATCGCGGCTTCCTCGGCCAGGTCGAAAAGCACCGGGAAGGCACTGCCGCCTGCGGCACGGATCGCCGCGATCACCGGCGCTGCCCGCTGCAGACTGCGGCCGTGGACCAGCACCGTCGCGCCCTCCGCCGCCAGCCCCGCGGCGATTTCCCGCCCGAATCCGGCGCTCGCCCCGGTGACCAGCGCGGTCTGTCCGTCAAACCTCACGGCACGGCTCCGGGGAGGGCCGAGGAACCGAGAGGCTGAAAACGCGGGAGGAATCTGTTCATGCCTCCCGATACCTGCGGCAGCGCCGGAGGGCCAGCACCTTGGCGCCGCCCGAGAGTGACCGAGGCGCCACACAAACAGGGCACAAGGTACCGTTCGCACCACAGGACGTTGACTTGGCGCCGCTCCCGCCTAAGAAGCAGGCCTTGTTGCGATTGACTCGCAGTTGCATAAACAGGAGGAAACGGTGATCGACACCAAGGGGCGCCACAACAGCACATTCATCCGCAACGGCGCATCGCGCTGCGCGCTGGCCGTCATGGCATGCAGCGCCCTGCTGCCAATCACGGCGCATGCCGATGACGCCGACGCTGCCGGCAAGAAGTCCGACCGCGACATCGTCGTCACCGGTTCGGTGCCGCAGGACTATGTCGTCGACTCGCAGGGCAGCACCACCCGCCTCGACCTTTCGCTGCGGGAAACCCCGCAGGCGGTATCCGTCATCACCCGCGCCCAGATCGAGGACTTCGGCCTCAACACCGTCGACACCCTGCTGCGCCGCGCCACCGGCGTGAACGTCGACAGCGCCGAGACAGACCGCACCTATTACAACGCGCGCGGCTTCGACATCGTCAACTTCCAGTTCGACGGCATCGGCCAGCCGCTCAGCTACGGCCTCCAGAACGGCCAGATCGACACCTCGATCTTCGAGCGTGTCGATGTCGTGCGCGGCGCGACCGGCCTGCTGTCGCAGACCGGCAACCCGTCCGCGGCGATCAACTTCGTGCGCAAGCGACCGACCAAGGACCTCGGCGGCTACGCCAGCCTCAGCTATGGCTCCTACAACGAGGTGCGCGGCGATGTCGACGTCAACACCCCGCTTACCGAGGACGGGGCGATCCGCACGCGCTTTGTCGCCTCCTATCAGGACGGCGATTCCTACCTCGATTCCTACCACACCTCGCGCCTGACGCTCTACGGCGTCGCCGCCGCCGACCTCGGCCCGGACACCGTCGCCACGGCCGGCTACTCGTGGCAGGAAAGCGATCCGCGCGGCGTTACCTGGGGAGCGCTGCCCTTCGTCTATGCCGACGGCTCGGCGGCGAGTTACAAGCGCTCGGCCAGCACCGGCCAACCGTGGACACGCTGGTATTCGCTCGACCGCAACCTGTTCGGCGACATCACGCACGATTTCGGCGGCGGCTGGACCGGCAAGGTTTCGGTCCTGCGCCGCGCCCGCAATCAGGATTCCAAGCTGTTCTACGTCTATGGGGCGCAGGACACCACCAGCGGCGAAGGCCTCTATTCCTGGCCGGGCGCCTATCTCGACAGGCTTCGCGAAACCACCATCGACGCCAACGTGACCGGCAAGCTCGCCATCGCCGGCCGCGAGCATGACGTCGTGCTGGGCGTCAATTACGGCGAATCGCGCCTTGTCGAACAGGAAGCCAGCGATGCCGACGCCATCGGCGTCTCGCTGCCCGGCAATGCGGCGTTCGACGGCTCGTTCCCCTACCCGGACTTCGGTGACTACAGCGTCGCGGCCGACTACACGACCAAGATCACCAGCGCCTACGGATTGCTCCGCCTGTCGCTGGCCGATCCGCTCAAGGTCATGCTGGGCGCCAACGTGACCAACGCCAGGCGCACGGGAACGAGCTACGATACGCCCTATGCCTTCGACAAGACCAGGTTCCTGCCGTTCGCGGGCCTGACCTTCGACCTGGCCGGCAACATCACCGCCTATGCGAGCTATGCCACGATCTTCAGCCCGCAAGTCTATCTGACGGCCGATCGCTCGAACATCGCTCCGCTGGAAGGCGAGACGTACGAGGCCGGCATCAAGGGCGAATGGAATGACGGCAAGCTCACCGCGGCCATCGCCGTCTTCAAGACCAGCGAAGACAATGTCGCCGAATCGATCGGTTTCGACACCGATCTCGGGCAGACCCTCTACAAGGGCGTGAACGCAAAATCGCACGGCGTCGAGGTCGATCTGGCCGGTGAAGTCCTGCCCGGCTTCCAGGTTTCGGGCGGCTATGCCTGGACCGACATCGAGGACGATGACGGCAACAACGCCCGCGCCTTCATCCCCCGCCACACCCTGCGCATGAGCGCGACCTACACGCCGCAGTTCCTCCCCGCCCTGCGCATGGGCGCCTCGGCCCGTTACCAGAGCAAGATCCACAACGACTACATCGAGCAGGACGGTTATGCGATCGTCGACCTGATGGCCCGCTATCAGGTAACGAACAACGTCTCGCTGGCGGTCAACCTCGATAACCTGACCAATGTGAAATACTGGACCAGCCTGCAGTGGGATCAGGCCTACTACGGCGCCCCGCGCACCGTGCGCGGCACGCTGGGCGTGAGCTTCTAGACCGCCAAACCGCACGCATCACATGCTCCAGTCGGGCCGAATGGCCCGACTGGAGCATGCCGCAAGGTCTGCTCGCCGATTTTGCAACGCAGGCCCGCCCTTGCGCACACGGCGGAAGCCGAAGAACCGGCAACGGCAAACGCGACCCCGCCCACCACACTCTTCCACGCGGCAGACAGCTTCGACGCGTTCAGCCTGAGCGCAAGGCGAGGACAGAACGCACGAGCATTATGCCATCGCGCATTGGCTAGCTTGGGCCGGTTGCGGAATGTCGCGTCATCGCTGGGAAACAGCGGATAGCTGCCTATCCGCTGTGCCAAGCGAATTACGCTGGAACGCTCCCAAATTTGTCGTTCAGTAAACACCGACATTGCGAACGAACTGGGCACTGATAAGAAGCATTTATGCAACAGAAAATTTGGCGGCGGACCAAGAGTGGAATGATTGCGACAGGCATAGTTCTCGCCATCCTGATTTTTGCCATCATTTCACTTGTCGTCGTGCAGCGGCACTACATCGCACAGTTCAACAGAACATATGAACGGCCCCTGCTGGTCGATCCTGACAATCCCGTCCTCGCAAGCGCCCACCGATTGCTCAGTGAGTTACCCCCATCGTCAAGCGATAACAGCCTTCGATTTGCAGTGATGCCTTCGTTCGGCAAGCGATGGTTTGCTGTTTCCCTCGTCGAGACGCGGGGAAAAGGAATTGGACAGACAGTGATAGTGCGGCCTGACGGAAGCCTCATTTCGCGTCAGTCGTTTGAAATGCCACTGTTGGATTTGAAGCAGTTTTTTGAGGTATGGGATGAGATTAGCGACAGTTATTCGGGGGAAGGTCGTAGTTTGATGGATGGCACCGCCCTGGCATTTGAACGCAAACGTAAGCGGCAGTTCACATCTGGAGTTGGGAACTCACCATGTCACTACGACGTGCTAGGAGACTGGGCAGCGCAAAGGCTGTCGCCTTGGGTGTCGGAACTTTCGGATTTACGTGACCCGATTTTGCCGCAATTGCTAAAATCAAAGAACTGCAATCGTTCGATGTTTAGTCTGAGATAACTGCCGCCCCGCGCCTTTTCGGCCCTTGAGCGGCCTACTTGGGCGCTAGCAGGCTGCTCTCACGCGCCCATTGCGGACGCGGCGCTGTTCGATCTAAGGTCTAGCTGAAGAGGCTTCTCAATATGGCAAACATCTCGAAGACCACGCGTTTGATCTTGGTCACTGCCTTTGCTGCGCTTTTGATGGCCTTGGCTATGCATCGCCTCGATGGGCCATTCACGGGCGATTGGAGCACGGTAGTTTTGAGCGCCGCTCTCTTTGGGGTGGCGTTCATGTGGGATGGTATCGCGAGCTATTGGAAGAGATAGGGCCGTCCGCTTTCCACTCCTCGGCACCGCTGACGGGCCAAGTCGGCGAAGGGAACCGGTCGGTCCGCTCCCAGGCGCGCCAGATTGGCCCTCGAACGACCAACTAGGGCGCAATGCGGTCTGACGGCACACGCCCCGTTGCAGCCGCAACATTGCCGCCGCTCCTCCATCGTCTATAAACATTGATGGGGGTGACGATGAGAGTGCTGCTGCTAAGTATAGTGCTGACCGGATGCTCCACGCCGGACATCTATCCGTCACGTGACCATGCCTACTGGGATCAGCCCACCACAGGATGGTATTGGGTCGCCGAGGGCGTTGAAGCTGCTGCCGTTATTAAGGCAGCGGCGGGTTGTGGCGCGCAGGTGGACGGCAGCACCGCCAATCATGGGCTGGTGCCGCCCGGCTTCTCTACGGGCGTTTTTCGTTTCGTTGGTGAGAACAGCGCGTCGGCTCGCGAGTGCACTCTGGAACGCCTACAGGCTGTCACTCAGCTAACTACGTACCTGCGATGAGCGCGGGCACTACCTTGTTCGCGGTGCGCCAAACGTCGGCCTACCACCCATCCCAGCTGCTGACGAACCCGCCCGGCAGGGGAAACCGGACCGACCGCTGCTCGGCGCGTCAATTTGGCCTTCGAACGACCGACTAGGGCGCAAAGTCCCGTTAAATCGACAGCCTTAGCCAAAGAGCCTCAGCGCGCGCCCGCCTGCAAGTTGCCGCGCAGTACCTTTAGCTGGTCGTTGAGCGCGATCAGTTCCTCCACCGCCATGCCGGTCGCTTCCAGCACTTCACCGGGCACGCAGCGCGCCTCGCGCAGCACTTCGCGGCCTTGCGCCGTCAGCGCAAGGCGCACCACCCGTTCGTCGGCGGTGTCGCGGCGGCGGGTCAGGAGATCGCTTGCCTCAAGCCGCTTGAGCAGCGGGGTCAGCGTGTTGGATTCGAGGAACAGCGCCTCGCCCAGTTCCTTCACCGTCTGGTCTTCCCGCCGCGAGAGCGCGATCAGCGTGATGTACTGGAGGTAGGTCAGCCCCAGCCGATCGAGCAGCGGCTTGTAGAGCCGATTGAACGCCAGCCCGGTGGAATAGACCGAAAAGCACAGGAACTGTGCCAGCGGGCCTTCGGGATTGGCGATCAGGTCGTCGAGGTTCGGAGCTGCCTGGGTCATGCTCCACATATAAATCGCGCACGATTTAATCGCAATCCTTGACACGAATCGCTGTGACGAGCATTTAGATCGCACACGATCTAATCGCTAACGACCAAAAGGAGCCTACCATGTCGATCAATCCGCTCTACAAGACCAGCGCCACCGCCACCGGGGGTCGCGACGGCCAGGCCCGCACCGATGACGGCCGCTTTGCCGTCACCCTCGGCACCCCCAGGGAACTGGGCGGCAACGACCAGGGCAACAACCCCGAACAGCTTTTCGCCTCGGGCTATGCGGCCTGCTTCCTCGGTGCGATGAAGTTCGCGGCCAGCCAGGACAAGGACCTGCCCCGCGTGCCTGCCGACGCCAGCGTCAATGCCACCGTCGGCATCGGCCCGCGTTCGGACAAGGGTTTTGGCCTTGCCGTAGCCCTGGTGGTTTCGCTGCCGGGCGTCGATCGCGCCGCCGCCGAAGCGCTGGTCGCGGAAGCCGACACCATCTGTCCCTACAGCCACGCCGTGCGCGGCAACATCGAGGTCACGCTGTCCGTCGCCTGACCTGCGGTTGCGACACCCTGCGTGTCAACCGGCGCGCAAAACTGCCCCCCCTATCGGCGCCCAATATTGACCCCACCTCTGGGTAGTGCGGCGGTTATCCCGGTAGTCGATAGGAGGGGCCCACGGACGACGACGCGCACGCTGTAGCCTCATGCTGGCACAGCGTGAGGGCTTTCCCGTCTGGACGAGCGATCTCGCTCGGAAAACCTTTGCCAACAGTGTCGAAGTCAGCTTCGTGATGATCCGTTTGCCCGAGGTATTACCTCCCCAGTCTGGCGGCTCGCCCGCTTTGCTTTGCCTCAGCGCAGACGTCCGGCGATAAGTACGGCATAGCCCCAGTTTACTGAGTCAGATGCGGTTGCTGCCTCGCCTGGTTCCTGCGGATGGAACCGGATCACGCCGCTGACTTTCAAATCCGCATCGCGGCTGCCTGTACCGAACTTCCTGGCGACGAAACCGATCTGCCGCAGTTCGCCGGACGGGCTGCGATGCATAAGACCCTTGCCCGCGCCCATACCGGAACCGCCCAGTTCGATGCGATCACCGACGCGGACTTCACGCTCGATATAAGCTTGGCATTGTGCGGGATCCGAATTGAAGGCGCTGGCACTCATCGCCCAGCCCAAGCCAACCTCTTCGGGTGATCCCTCCAGCACCAGCCCTTGCATGGACAGGCCGGCAAACGGCACCGGGCGCCGCCGCGCCCAGCACGCTTCGCGGTCGCCCATGAAGTACCATAGTCCGCGCTTGGCCCTCGTCATCGCGACATAGACCAGGCGGGCCTCTTCGGCCGAGGCGCCGACCAGATCCGGCGCTGCGCGGTTGCCCGCCATGCCAAATGGCGTGACGGAGGGCAGCACGACTACATTGTCGAACTCCAAACCCTTTACCTTGTGGATGGTCGAGACGGTCACCGATGGACTGCCGGCGGTATTGCCGGACAAGCGGATGATATCGTCGCCGTGCATGCCCTCGATGAAGCGGATCAGGGTGGAGATGTGGGGAAATTCGCGCTCCTGGCAGCATAGGTCCCAAAGCGCCTCGATCCCGTCGATGCGGTTCGGCGTGTCTTCGCTGCATTCGGGAATCTTGGTGGTCTGGCGGAAGGTGCCAACCAGCTGCCTTTTGAGGTCGTCCGTCAACGTTGCGTCGCGCTGTTCCAGTTCGCGGTTCAGGAACTCCAGCCACAGCGCATGATGGCGCAACGTAGCCGTGCGCAGGTTGGCAGTGCCTTGCACACGGATGCCGGGGATGTGCGGTTCCAGCAGGCGATGGGCCTGCGCCACTTCCGCGTTTGAGCGGCACAGGATCGCCAGCGTCTCGCCGCCCCGCGCCTCGGACTGCTGCCAGATTGCGGGGACTTGCGCGACCGCCTCTTCGAATGACTGACCGTTCCAGTCCACGCGTTCGACGGAGACGGCTTCAGGTGCAGCCTGGCTTGCAGTCAGGAGCGTCATCTTGCGCCGACGTGATCGCTCGTTTTCGGCAAAGAACGCGGCGATCATCTTCTGGCTGCGGTCGACGATCTGCCCGGCGGAGCGGAAATTCACCGCCAGCAGCAGTTGCGTCAGCGTCTCGCCGCCGAAATCCGCAACGAAGCGATCGAAATACTTTTCGGAAAAGGCGCCGTCCGGGCGGTTCCAGCGCAGGATGTCCTGATCATCATCACCGATCACCATCACCCCTGCGCGCTCCTCGCTACCCCGGTGAAGGTTGCGAAGGACGGTGTAGATGTCCTCGGTCACGTCCTGGAACTCGTCCACCAGGATGCAGCGCACGTCCCCGGCAACAGTGCGGCGGAAGGCCTCGTCGGTTTCCATGCGACGAGCGAAGGTCGGGAGCACGGTTTTCATGTCCGTTTCGCTCTGGTCCCCGCCGTCGCGCCCGAGATGGCGCAAGGCGAAGGAGTGGATCGTCGAGACGCGCACCCTCGACGCGTGCGCGGCATAACCGAGCGACTTGAACAGTTCGCGGATGCGCCGCCTGATCTCGAACACGACCGCGCGATTGAAAGCCAGGACGACGATCTGCGAGGGCTGAATCCGCTGTTCGCGGATCAGGTGGGCGATGCGCCCGACAAGTACGAATGTCTTGCCCGCGCCCGGCCCAGCGTTGACCAGCAGGTGCTGATCGAAAGGATGACTGACCGCCTGCCACTGGGCTGGTTCTTCTGATTGGCGGAACCGGTCGAACAGCTCCACCGCCTTGGTCGCACGCAGCTGTTCCTGCATCTGCGCGATGCGGCTGCCGGTCTGCCCGCCCGTCCCCTGTTCGCTTTCTTCGGGCTCGATTTCGCCCAGTTGGGTTTCGAGAAAGTCCTTCAACTGCCCGGCGTCGGGCTTCTCGAAATAGCCCCTGATGAAGCTATCCTGCGCATCGGGTCGCAGATTGGCGAAAACTTCCATCGCCAGGTTACGCGCTTCGGCAAGATCATTGATCTCGGTGAGTTCGCGCCAGACCGCCTCCTCGTCAGTTTCACCTTCATCGCGAAGCAGGACGACGTGCGAGAACTCGCGAAGCTCGGCGGACATGCTCACCAGCTTCAGGGCCGAGAGCAAACCGGCAGTCTGCTTCAGCGCGATGTGGCTGAAGCGCTTGTGTGCGTTTGCAGCGCGGACGCGATCGATTACCTCGGCAACCGCGATCTTGTCCTGCAGCGTGCGAACGACCGCAAAAAGCGACTGCGCCCCGGCGATCAGCGCCTTCCGACGGGCCATCGCGTTGACATTGTCCGAAACGGCCAGTGTTGCTTCCCATGGCACCGTCTCGTCAGGCATCACGATCTGTTGCAGCTTGACGTCGCATGCCCGCAGCACCGTGCGCAATCCGCTGATATAGGCCGCTTCGATATCCCGGTTGCGCGCTTCCAGCTTACGCATTTCCGCCCCGGTAGGTTGCTTTCCATCCGGCATGGGCGCCTGCATGGCCAGCGGGCCGAGGTCGGCGAGGTCCAGCGGCTCGAAGCTGACGCGCCCAGTGCCGTTCAACTGACGCAGTACCGTGATCGCAGCCGTATCGACCAGCGCGAACAGAGCAGCAATTTCCTCTGCCGTCAGTGTTTTGGCAAGGTTGCGCAACTGGAACTCGATATCTCGGCGCAGCGATACCGCGCCGCGCTTCTCCAGATCGACAAGGCACGCGAGTACGTCGTCGTTGGTCTTCATGGTTTCGCTCTGGAAGCGTATCTGCGTCAGGTTGATCACCGCTTCGATCTCGGCGACCGACGTCACCCCATTTCCCGCCGCGAAACGACCACCGCCCGGCGATCGCGACAGACCAAGACCGATCCTGTCTGCCAACCCTTCCAGCAGCCGGGTCAGACTTCCACGTCCCTGATCTGCTCCTTCCTGCCCCGGCGTGACCAGCCCGAGGAGGAGACCGGCCAGTTCCCCGATCGGCCCCTTTTCTCTGCGCAAGGTTTCCAGCAGTGAGGGACGCAGGGTGATTGTCATCACGTCTGGCAGCGACGTGCACAGCCTCAGCTTGCCCGCCCGCTCAAGCCAGTAGAGCGCCATGCGCATCCGGGTGGTGGCAGCGCGGCGTTCGGTTTCGGATCCGGTGGACTTGAAGCCATGCGCGGGCACGATCGACAGTAGCCCTTCCTGCTCGGCCTGCGCGTGTTCCCGGACCTCCCGATAAATATCTTCGACTGCATGCCGCTCAAGGGTGTTGCGGGCACGCAAGTCACGTATCCGATCGAAGTCGGCGCTCGAATGCGGCAGCACTGCCGACAGCAGGTTCAGCTTCGCCTTCTCGCGCTCCGCCACGCCGCGACCGATGCGGCCGACTTCCTGCAGGTAATCCTCCAGATAGCCCGAGGGCGAGAAGTGCAGCACCCAATGGATGTGCGGGATATCCATGCCCATCCCGAAGGCCTTGGTGGCCACGAGCACGTCCAGCCTGCCCAGGCTGAAATCGGCGTGCACCTCCTCGCGCAGCCCGGCGTCCAGCCCCGCATGGTAGAAGCCGACGTTGGCCCCCGTTTGCTTGGCAAGTTCATCGGCCAGTGTTTTGGCCAGTTTGCGTGTCTGCACGAAGACGATCACGGCGCTGCGCTGCTTCGTCTCCTCGCTGTTCCTGCGCGCCTGCGCCATGGCATCGAGGATGACCGGCAGCCGGGCGGCAAGCGCGGCTGCCAGACCGGCACTGCCTGCTCCCGGCACCCGCTGCGGGCGGATTGCGATGTGCGAACGGATCGGATTGGCAAAAGTATCCGGCCTCGCCAGTAGCGGCAGTCTGGGTGCATCGCCGGTCACGCCGCTGAGGAACGCTTCCAGCCTTTCGCGATCGGATGCGGTGATCGTGGCGGACAGCAGCAGGAACGGCGTAGGTTCCGCCTCCGGCGACGCCTGGCATTTCCGGCATCGTTCCAGCAACAGATGGGTGGCATGGAAGTAATCGGGCCGGAACTCGTAGCCCCATTGGTTGACGCAGTGCGCCTCGTCGACGACGACATGCTCAAGCCCCCCGTCTGCTTTCATCCGCTTTTCCAGCGCTTTCAGAAAGATCGGGCTACGCAGCCGTTCCGGCGCCACGTAAAGCAGGACGATGCGGTGATCGAGCACCCCCTGCATGACCTCATCCACCTCGTACTGCCTCAGATCGCTGTTGAGATAGTCGGCGCTGACCGCAAAGCCGCGCTGGCGCAAACCCTCAGCCTGATCGCGCATCAGTGCCTTCAGCGGTGAGATCACCAAGGTCAGTCGCCGGTTGCGTAGGCCCCGGCACAACGCAGGCACCTGGAACAGGACGGACTTGCCCTCCCCGGTCGGCAGCGACACCAGCACATGACTGGTGCGTGCGCTGATCGCTTCCATCGGCCCGCGCTGCGTGTCCTTGAAGCCGGGCGCCGCATCGCTGCCGCCCTGCCAGTGCTTGACGAGGAACTGCTCCATCGCGGCATAGCCCGAAGGCGCTTCCTCGCGCTCAAGCCTCAAGGCCGACATGACGCTATCGAGCCGCGCGGTATCGGCATCGCTGAACGGCGCTTCGTGCAAAGCCAGAACGTCGACTTTTTCAGCAAGGCCACGCACGACGGACGACAGGCGCGGGTCGATCAGAACTGGTGCGACAGAACGCTGCGCAAACCCAGTCGCATGCAACCATTTGGAAAGATGGCCCGGGATCAGCTTGGGCAGAGCTTCGAGTATCTCGGAAGTACGCACATTATGCGGAAGGGCCTGGGTTTCCGCCACGCGACGTTGCGCGCAGGCGTACCACTGCTCCAGCGGCAGCGCTTCGACCACCGGTTGCAGCGACAGGTCCGCGCTGCCAGCGATCGATTGCCATTGCGGCCAGTTGGCCAGCACATCGACGACCACGAAGCCTTTACGCGCGGCGCGGCTCAGGTGCTCGCGCCTGCTGCGGTACGATGGGCGCACTTCACCAAGGCCGACCTCGGCCAGCCCGGCCTCCAGCATTCGGACAAGCTCAGGGCTCTGCGAACTACCGATCAGCAGGATGGGCGTAGCACCGGCGCGGTGCTGCGATACTTCCCAACATGTACGCAGCACGTCCTGCCAGTACCCTGCCTGATCGCGCGCGTGAGGATGCAGGACGTGATGCCGCCGCGTGATCAGCACCGGGCGGACGGGCAGCGCCGCGAAATCCATCGCAGCGCCCTGCGGCTCTATAAGCTCCAGCGTCAGGGTGACGAAAGCATCGATGCCGCCTGCCACCTCCAGAATGTCGGCGGGTCGATCCGGCACGATCCAATGTGTGACCGGTCCGTCATTCGCCATCCTGACCAGCGATGTCGTCGACCAGTCACGCAGCAGCCCCTCGGGATCGCCAAGGTGCGCGCTGGCGGGATCGGGCAGGACGATCACATTGTCAGGTTCGGCCAGGATGTAGGTGTTCGGATCCGTATCGCGCCACCAGGCAAGATCGCGCGGCATTTCTGCAATCCGGAACCGCCCGCCGCGCGGCGTGATGCAGGCGCGGTCGAGCGCCTGCGCCAGCGCCTGATCGACATCCGTCACCCAGCGCGGAATCATGTTGCGGCGTAGCGATATACGCTGCGCGGCGGTCATACGGGCAACGCCTAGTACAACGGCGGCCGCCGGGCTGAGTGGAGCGCTCTCCCGTAGCGTCCGCTCCAGCAACGCCGCATCGATCTCGCACAAATCGCAAGGGAGCCTGACCGAAGAACCTGCGGGGGCGACCACCACATCGGGCACCCAGTCGAACGCTGCAATACGATCGCGGGGAAGGACAAGCAGGCGGCCCATCTCCGCCTTGTTCAGCAGGGCTTCCGGCGCGGTACGGGGATGATAGGCACTGCCCTCCAGCACCCGCGCCATCGCATCCAGCAGTTGCGCGGCATCGGCGAACTCGCCCAGCAACACCCGGCGCGCGAAATCGGCGGGCAGAAGGGAGAGTTGTCGCCTGAACAGCGCTAGGGCCGCCTGCGCATCACCGTCCGCGCGATGTTCCCCGCCGAGCGCGTGTGAGGCCGCCTGCGGTTCGATTAGGAACTGCACCAGCAGCGTGTCCCAGATCAGCGGAATGGTCTCTGTGCCGGTGGCTTTGCAGATAATCGGCCAGTCCCACGCCAGCAGATTATGACCTACAACGACGGCCGCCGCCCCTGCCTTCTCCACCAATTGAGCCAGCGCCATCGTGGGCGTGGTGCCAGCACTCTCGCGATAAAGCAGGTTCGCTGCGTCGGCCTGCGCGCAACCGACCTCCCAGATACGCTCGCCATCGGTTTCCAGATCGATCGACAGCGCCTGCCAGGAAAGCAGCGTTGGCACGCGCGACAGTTCCGCGCTCAGCGTTTCCGGGTTGGTGCGCCAGCCCGCCACGAGTTCTGCCCTGCGATCGATAGACAGTTTCTCGAACAGAGCAAGCGCAAGCGCCGGCTTGTCCGCGACCCAGGCATCCAGCCCCGGCCCCTCCAACAGGCCCTTGTCTGCAAGGGCGCCGATCCACGCTTCAAGAAACGGATCGAGGGCCAACCCGGATGCAAGAACATGCCCGGCAAGTGCGGCCTCGAATTCCTGCGTACCGGCGAACCATTCGCTCCAATCTTCCGGGGAGTCCTGCGCGCTCCTGCTATGGAGGTGCCATTCCATCAGTTTTGCGCGCAGCGACGGTGCCGCGCGGCGCATCCAGTCACGCTGCGGGACGCCAAGCGCCAACAACTGCGGCAGCGTGAACAGCGTGAGATCGAAGGCGAGATCGAGCCTGGCTGCGGACCATCCCGCAACGAAGCCATAGCGCGCCTGCGCTAACTTGCCCCACAGTGCCGTGCCTTCCAATTCGGGCGGCGAAAGTGTGGCAATGCGCGCCTTCAACACCTCCTCCAGCACCGGATCTGCAAGATCGGTCGGCGCATCGTTGTTCCAGCGGCTGCGATACCAATCGGCCCGCAGCAGCGTCCAGAACCTCGGCCAGGCCAACCCAGCCAGCTCAGCGCGGCGAATGCTATCCAACTGCGCCTGCGTCAGCGACGGAGAAGCCGAAAGCTGCGAGATTTCGGAAAGCGGCAGCCATTGCGCCGCAATCCTGCTCTTGCCCTGCCGCTGATCGCTGCCCAGCATGAACAGTACGCGGGCTCCCACGTCAGGCAGCTGTGCTTGATGATCGCGAGGCCCGGCCCGCCCCTTGATGTGGAAGAAGATTTCTTCCCGTCCCCCATCCGCGATCAGAAATCCGAAGCCACGCCCCGCTTCGATCCGGGATACCGCACCGATAACTGGCAGTGCCAGCATCGGACTGTTACCCTTATGCTTGCCCAATCGCGGCGTGGTGCGTGAGGATTGTTGAATCCGAGCTTCTTGCGCCTTGAGGTCGCCTGCATCCAGATTCAGCTTCGCCAACTGCTCACCGAGCGACGTCATTTGGGCTCAAGTCCTGCGACGGCAACACTCGGCCTGAACATGCGATCCCTCAAACAATGGGAGGCATCAAACGTTTGCAAACACATAGCGTAGTCTGAGGGGTAACAACACCGCATAATACGTTGTGTTATCATACTAATTGTTAACTGAAAGCAAGGGGCAGGCTCGACTGCGCGTGCGCTTTCTTATCTTCTTCATTCCCGACCGGTTCCCCAGGCCGAAACAAGCTTAAACCCCTGTCTGGATTTCCAGCAACAGATTAAACAGCGCCGTTTGCTTCATCAGAGAACATCATACTCCAGACGAAGATCGCCCTCCGCTAGTCCATATTCCAATCTGAGCCATATGTTCTGACGTCGGACAGCCTTCGTGATCGAGTGCTGCCACGTGACAAGCCGGGCCTGCTCCGCCATCAAGTCTCCGCTACGCTTTCTCGTCAGATACTCCGGTTCACTCCGCGCCTCCTGCAACAAGGTCATACCCGTGCTAGTCACAGTCACCTCGAAAAAACGGGCAGGCGAACCTGCAGCATATTCCCGGAAGCGCCCCTTCCTCTCCGAGGATCGGTGACGCCATGAGCTGGCTTGCTCGCCGCGAAGGCTGGACCCCGCAGCAGGAAGACGCCCGTGATGATGGCGACATCGACTATGCCCGCGTCATCCATTCCGCCTCGTTTCGGCGACTCCAGGGAAAGACGCAGATCCTGAATCTGGGCGACAGCGACTTCTATCGCACCCGCCTCACCCACTCGCTCGAAGTCGCCCAGATCGCCGGCGGTATCGCCCACCAGTTGGAGAAGAGCTTCCCGGGGCATGAGGCAACCGCGCTGCTGCCCGACCGGGGAACGATCCACTCGATCGGCTGCACGCATGACTTTGGCCACCCGCCTTTTGGTCATGGCGGCGAAATCGCGCTCAACTACTGCATGCGCGAGGCCGGCGGGTTCGAGGGTAACGGTCAGACGCTGCGCATCCTTGCCCGGCTTGAAAGCTTCTCTGCCGGCGCAGGCGCGAACCTGTCACGGCGCACGATGCTCGGCGTCCTCAAGTACCCTGTCGCCTTCAGCACTCTGGCGAACCCTTCGATCGTTCCTACGCTTTGCGAGGGACCATCGATGATCAAGGTACTCGACGGGCGCTCGTGCAAGCCTCCCAAGTGTTATCACGACAGCGAGCAGGACGTGGTCGACTGGATTCTGGACCCGCTTTCGGCGGCCGATCGCGAGGCCTTCCAGAGCTTTGCCCTGCAGGAAGGCAAGCATGCCAAGCCGCTGTACAAAGCACTCGACTGCTCGATCATGGATGCCGCGGACGACATCGCCTATGGCGTCCATGACCTCGAGGACGCGATCGCCCTCGACCTCGTAAGTCGTGATGCTTTCGCGGCCGCACTGCAGGACAAGTGCCCCTCGTTCCTCAACGCGCTCAAGGCGAAGTATCCCGGAGAGAGCGAAAACGACGTCTTTGCGCAGATGGTCGATGGACTCTTCAACAACGCGGCTTCGCGCAAGCGCTTCATCGGCCGTCTGGTCCATCACTTCCTGACCGCCGTCCAGTTCGTGGAGCGCCCGCAGTTTGCCGAACCCTTCCTGCGTTGGAGTGCGCGCGTGGCCTCCCCCCAGCGCGAGATGCTCGATGCCCTGCAGGATTTCGTCGTACGCGAAGTGATCGCCTCGCCTGCCGTCCAGCACCTGGAATTCAAGGGTCAGGGCATGGTCATCGCCGTATTCGAAGCCATGCAGGCGGATCCGAAGCGTCTGCTGCCTCGCGAGGAACTGGCAAAGTTCGAGGGTTCCGGCGGCAATCTCCGGGTCATCTGCGACTATGTCGCAGGCATGACCGACATGCACCTGCTCAAGACGTACGAGCGGCTGTTCTCACCGCGAATGGGCTCGGTGTTCGACAGGCTCTAGGCGCCCTTCGGACGGTTTGGCGCTTGCCCCGCATGCCTTTGCCAAGACTGATGAGGCTCAGTGGAGTGCGAGCTCGCCTTGCCTCGGCTCTGATCGGGCCGCCGGCTGACGTGATGAAATCAGGCAACGCGCCCGGCCGATCAGGGTGCAAACCGCGTAGCGCTGCCCTCCTCGGTTGGCGTGGTCCACACGAAAGCCCCGATAGTGCCGGCGCAGAAGCCCTGCCTTGACGAGTTCGCTCACGGCGTGGCTGAGATTGGTCTTGCCGGAACTGAGCGCCCGCTCGCGCACTTCCTGCTCGATGCGGACTTCCGCCTGCGCCGGGTCAAGAGTCCAATCGTCGCGCGCTGCCAGCTCCGAGCGTACTTTCTCGGCCAGTACTGCCCGCCGAGGATCTTTGGCGGCAACGGGCGTCAGCGCCTCGCACAACCAGTCGCGCAGCAAACGCCTTTGCTCCGCTCGCCCAACAAAGGGCCCTGCACTGCCATCGGCGCGAGCGATCTCGGCGATGAGGCTGAGCTCCATGAAGGCGTAGCGCGGCCGCGAACTGGCCTGCGCCACCTGGTCCAGCAGGATCGCCAGATCGCTGGACGGCGCACGCATGGCAAGAGGGGCAGCTGCATGAAACATAACCTGAATCAATAGAGCACAAATCAGGAATCACGAGAATCCCCCAATTTGCGGCGCATGACGATTGTCAGTTCCGACACTTTGCCGAGGGTGAAGTGTCGGAACTGACAAGGGCAATCAGGACGCTGACGGATCCGTGCCTGGAGCCAAGGCGTGACCGTGCAAGGCGCTAACTTTGCCACGGGGCAGAGCAACCAATGGAGCAAAGCTCCCGGAGAAGGAAGGGAAGGAGATAGGTAGCCGACGGGGACCATGACTGAATTTTGGAAGAAGAAATTTGGTTAGGTGCGCCGCTCTCCGGCGCCGACCTGCGAAAAGAGGTCCCTTTAGGTGTAAGTCGATGTCGGCCACTCGGTGCTGGCCCCTCGGGACAGCCGACGGTCGGCTCTCAGGAAGCGGAAATTGGCGGCTGAGCTACCGGCATGGACAGGCCTGACGTTGGAGCCCCCCACCGCGCGCTCAACACTGCCCGGCCCAATAGCGGCCGTCAAAGGCGAGGGAGTGATTGCATGAAAGCCGCACTCCGCTACGGCTCAGCGGTAAATATGACTGTATCTGGCCATGAACATCCGCCTGTCTCTCGCCTTATCGGGGATAAAGGCGGGACGATCCGACATTTGAGGAATGCCGACGCCCGCCATTACCGGACCATCCCTCAGGATCAGGGCGCGACCGTAACCAGCACCTTCGCATAGTGGCTCAAGCGAGGTGAACCGGAATCGGTGGCTTCGGCCAGAATCTGGAAAACCTGACCCGCCTTCGCGTCACGTGGCACCGTAAGGCGGGCGTCGGGCATATCGGCGCGGGAGATGTTCACGCTTCCGGGATAATCGTCGGCTGCTTTCCAGCGCCACCACCGGATCGTCACTGCATCGCCATCGGGGTCGGAGGCGCGCGCGGAAAGCCGGATCGTCTGGCCGGGCCGTGCGCTCACGAAGGCCGGCGTCTGCACCTTGATCGCGGGGTTGTGGTTCGCCGCACCGAACGAGGAGGCGGTCGACCAGGCAAGGCGTCCTGCGAAATCGCGCTGCGCCGCTCCGACGAAGGGATCTTCAGGTCGGCGCGGCAATTTCGTGAGGGCGCCCGGGTCCTTCATGAAGAGTTCGTACATCGCGGCCATGCGCTCCTGATCGTCGCGGGTCATGCGGTGCCCTGCCCAGCCCCCTGGCGTGGCCGAGCGATATCCCTCCAGGCCGTTGCCGAGGAAATCGAAGAAGGTGGGTGTATCCCCTTCACTGATGAACGAGCCCGTCTCCTGCGGCGGCGTCCAAACGACGAAGCCCGCGTCGGCCAGTTCCTGTGCCGTTTGGCCCTTTTCCCCGAAGAAATCGTAAGTGTCGCCCGGCACCATCTGCTGGCCATCGCCCCAGCCCCGGTAGAGGGCACCCATCGGCCCGCGCTCGAGGACGTGGGTCCTGATCCAGGCCGTTGAATAGTACGCCGCGTCACCCACGCTGACCTGTGACTGCGCACCATAACCGACCGGGACACCATCGGCGCGTTCCAGATAGCGCACCTGCGGCCAAACCGGCCTGATGTAGTCCACGTACGTGTCGTCCTGGTGGCCCGAAGGAACGATCACTGCCTTGGCGCTCACCCGCGCTTTGATCGCAGGCCAGTCCGACGAGTTGCCGAACTCCTCCTCGATCGATTTCAGGGCGCGAGCGATCGTGCTTTCACCGCCCCAAGCCAGCAGGTAGACCGGCGTCGCTTCGCCGTCGAGCAGGAGCGCGCGGATCAAGTCGGAACCGGCGGTATCGTGGGAGATATCGCCCTCGAACTCGGTATTGCCCCAGCGCATGATCGACCGCAGGTAATCGGGCGTGGGATAGTTTGCGTCATGCATCTTCAGGTTGTCATAGACCTTGGCATAAGCATCGATGGCCCGATCGATATGGAGCTGCCCGGTCGGCCAACGATACGAAGTGCACGGACAGGTCACGGCGCCGGGCTTCGAATATTCGCGGTCGGCATGCGCGAAGCGAGTGCCTTTCATGTCGCCGCTCCAGTGCACGGCACTGCTGGCGTAGACGAGGCCCACGGTCCGATAGTCGCTGGCATAGAGCAAGTAGCGGATCATCGAGTTCGCGTCGTCGAGTTCGGGGTCGGTGGTAACGACGATGCGCGGCCTGGCAGCTGCTGGTGTCTCGAAGGGAACAGGCGTGGGCGCGGTCAGCGCACCCGTCGGATCGGACGCCAAGACGGCAGGCCCGAGGACAAGCCAAGCTAGCCTTCCGAACTCCCTGCGCATTACTCTCTCCCTCAATGATATTTCGATGTCAGCTTAGCACACCTCGAAAAAATGAGAATATATATTCCAATATGGTGATTGAGCGCGACACCAGTGTGCTGGGACCGGAGATCCGACTTTCGACACGGCGCCTGCGAGCGGCAAGCAATCGCGAACAGATTTGATGGAGTCCCTGGCCAAGGACGGGCATGTGGGTGCCAATGATCCCCGATCGTTCGATCAACGGCGACAGGTCCGAAGCCTGCATGGCACTGGCCTTTTGCCGTCGCTCCAACGCACGTTGGCGAAATGATCGCAACGTCACTTTGCCCGATCACGCCGCGAAGAGTGCGGGGCAATGGCTCACAGAATCGTCGAAGGTATAGGCGCCGTATCCTTCGAACTAGCTGCGCGCCACACGCCGGATTCAGGTCGCGCCGTCCGGGCCATCGTGGTGGATCTCGCAAAGGCGTTGTAGCCTGCAAATCCGATAGGACCTTGGCCCCGGACAACATCAGGGGCAGCACCCTACCCCGACTGCATCAATAGGCCTGACGACGACCGCCCCCGAACGAGCGCCAGATCATAACACCGATGCCATCCACAGAAGACCGACCGGAACTGGGAAAGAAAAATTAGAGGCTGAACGACGGCAAAGGGTCGTTCAAACCCCTTGCGGCATGTATCATGATATGATACGTATCAAGTCATGATACAGAGCGCCAAGGGCAAGTTGGTTGAACAAGTCTTGGCGGGCAAGCCGGAAAAGGGCTTCCCGAATGACATCTTCCGGGCCGCTTTGCGGAAAATAGCCATGCTTGAGGCAGCGGTAAATCTGGACGATCTGCGGTCGCCTCCAGGCAACAGGCTAGAAGCCCTGTCCGATGACCGTGAGGGCCAGCATTCGATCCGTATCAACGACCAATGGCGTATCTGTTTCGTCTGGACCGACAGCGGCCCGCAAGACGTAGAGATCATGGACTATCATTGAAGGGAGACGCCATGACGATGTTGAAAACCCCGGTCCATCCCGGCGAAATCCTCAAGCATGAGTTCCTTGAGGAGATGGGCATTTCTGCTGGCAAGCTGGCGAAGCATATCCATGTTCCTCGCACCCGCATCGAACGACTGTGCGAGGAGAGGACTTCGGTCACGCCGGACACTGCCAAGCGTCTATCCAAGGCACTTGGTACGACGCCGGAGTTCTGGCTTAACCTCCAGACGCATTATGATTTGCTGGTGGATCAGGCAGCGGACATTGAGGAAATCAAGCCGTTGCTGGTGGCTTGATTCTCCACGTGTGTTCGCAGCGGGAGCCTGGTCCTAGGCGGCGTGGACACATTCCGCATTGCCAGGGTTGCCCTGCAAGCTGCGCCAGCAAGGCGCGAAGCCGCAGGAAGAGCGGGCCTCTTTCAAGGCGGAGCAACGCTGCTGGCGCAGCTTGCAGGGCAACCCCTACGGGGCTGGAGGCAAAAGCCGTCCCTTCGGCGTCGGCTCGGCTGGAAGTATCGACATACTCCTGCGCCTCACCTTCTTGAATTGACGGCTTTTGTCTCCAGCCGTGGCAACGCGGAATGTGTCCACGCCGCCTAGTTTCGGCTACCTGAAAACTGCCAGCTCGAAGCCGACCAGGTCTGAGCGCGCAGATGGGGTAGGTGCCCTTCCGCACCTGACAAATGGCAATCGATAGCTGAGCGTCATTCGCGGACATAGGGGGGGCTGTTTTTCAGCTTGCTCACAAACCGTCTGCCATGCCCCGAAATGGATCGGCATCATCCGCCAGCCACAGCCCGACAGAACAAGGTAGCGCACAGCGTTGATTACCTCGCGAAAATCTACCTCGTGTGGACGCCCCCGGCGCCCCGGCTTGGGCATCAGGGGCGCAAGGCGATCCCATTCCTCATCGGTCAGATCACTGGGATAGCGTTTCGTCTTCTTGGCAATCTGGGCCATGTGCCCTCAACTCTGATAGGGCCACATCTAGAACCTGAATCAGATGCAGAGCCTTGCGACAACCCTCGCCAACGATTTTCCAAACAGCCCCTTACAATTCAGATCAACCGCCTCTCTCCGTATATATTACTGATAACAGTATTTTTTAATTGTCTGGCAGATTGATTTTAAAGACAATACCCCGTCTCTTAACGAGATGTGTACTTCTGTGCACGAGGGTCCGCTGCCCCCCCAGTATGTTTCGCGGGCCCTCACCCGAGCCCTAGTCTATTCTTAGACATTTTACGCTGCGCGTCTGGCAAGCCGCTAGGCTGTATCGACAGCGGATTGCGGAATCCGCTGAGTTCAAGGTGTCGTTTAATGTGCGGTGCGATCTAAAATTCGGGAAAATCCAGGACTTTCCACCGTCCAGCACAAGTTCTTGGCGATATCACCAACCAGAGGAAATTATGCATTTTCTTGATCTTCGCCGGATCGTTTCTCGCGGTGGCGGCTTGGACATGAGTATTCAAGGCTACCCAGCCATGCACCTCCAATCGTTAGCGAGCTGCGCGGCTAATTCGGGGGCAAAGCTCACTTTTCGCGACGTTTCCGGACTGTCCGTGTCGGAAATGCAGGATATTGCATCCCTTGCTCGGGGTAACGTGGTGTTTGTCCTTTGAATTCAGTGTCACCAGAATGAAGGCACTGGGTTCGAAGCCGCAAGGCGATTGCCAGCAAAAGCGTTCGAGCGAGCATGTCTCCGGGAAAATCCCGGATAACGCGCTTGCGCACAATCGTGATTTGATCGGACAATTTTTCCCAGCGCATTGTTTCAAAAAGCCTGCAAATTAACAGGATATTTCATCATAAATATAAGGCGTTAGCCAAATTTATGCACCAACCGCTCTAAAAATAGACAATAAAGAGCGAAAGAGCGTGCGACATGTCTTCAATCAAAACGAACGCAAGTGCTTTGGCGGCACTTCGCGTTCTGGAATCCATTCGATCCGGCCTTGAAGTCAGGCAATCACGGGTAGCGACGGGGCTACGTGTGACGAGCACCAAGGACGACAGCGCCTCGTTCGTCCGTGCCCAGACCGTTCGTGGCGATCTGCTCCTGCAAAAGTCCCTTGGCGATACGCTGGACCGCTGGAATTCAATTACGGATGTCGCCATTTCCGGTGGCGAGGCGGTGAGCGACCTAATGACGACCCTTCACGAAAAATCGCTTCTGCTGATTGGGGCAGCGAACGACCCGGGCAGCACAAAAGCTATTCGTGCCGATATGGAAGGCCTGATCGCGCAGATCGGATCTACGGTCGATTCATCCCAGTTTGCCGGCGTCAACTTGCTGAAGGGAAAGCCCGCAACCCGCACCACCACGCAGACCCATTACAGTCTCCCCAGTTCCACGGTGAGCCCGGGCAAGCTACTCGCCTGGTTGGATTACAACCACAACGGCGCCGCCATGCCGGAGGATAGCCTGGAAGCCGTCCTATCCGGCACCCGGCGGCTGTCTCTCCCGGATTCGGCACTGACGCCGCAGAGTTTCAATGATCTCATCAATCCGGTCGGCAGCATTTACGGTCCCGATGTCCGCTACGTCAGTGATAATGCCGCTCATACCTACACCGTAGATGGTGGCTCGACAGCCGGGCGCGTGAACCTGTTGATAGACACCGGCATCACCAATTTCTCGGATTCTTACGGATCCGCGCGAGTGGAGATCTGGCAAGGCGGGGTGCGCGTGGCAGCCTCTGGACAGCCCTACGCTGCCGATGGCGCGGAAGTCGGTCCGTCAAGCGCCGAGGAAGGCCCGTTCATTCTCAGCTTTGACTATGACCCCGCGCCTGCCCCCGCCCCTGATCCCGACCCTGATGCCATCCCCGTCCCTATCACAGGCAACGGACAGGACATCGAGATACGCATCCTTGGCGGCAGCGGCGGGGCTGGCATCGAAGGCCTGCAATTGCAGGATCCGGCCGAGCCCATCCCCTCGCCCAGTGAGCGCTGGGACAGCGAGATCATCTACGAAACCCATGCCGTGACCGAGAATGCGGCGGGCCCTCTAAATCCCGAAGAAGTCTCTGCCCTGCGTGATGATCCCCTGGGCGAGCGGGCCTTGCCGATCGGCGTTCAGGCCAATTACGAAGTCGACGCCGGCCCCAACGCCGCCCATGTCGACCTGACCTTCGACGCCTACGACCTGCCCGATACTATGGAGATCTGGCAAAACGGCGTGCGCATCGCCGCAACCGGACAAACTGCTGCCAGCGGCGGCGCCCCGGTGGATGCAGGCGTGCCCGTATCGGGCCTGAGTGTCCTGAGTTTCGATTACGATCCGGCGCTCGGGCCGCTCACGGTATCGGTCAACGGATCGACCTACGACCCCGCCAGCGCCTGGGCCATCGGCGCTGTATCGATGCGCGACATCGGCGCCACGCCCTACACCACCGCCGATGTCTCCACCCGAGTGCAGGCGCTTTACACTTCCGCCTACGCCACGACGCCTTTTGATTTTGCGGACGACCTGAAGGGGGGCACCACTCGCATCTATTCTCGGGACCTCAGCCCTGGAGGGCTGGGGCTGGACACGCTGGACTGGACGGACCCGCAAGCCGTTGCCGACTTGATTGCCGGCGCGAGCGCTAAGGTATTGTCGGCCCTCAGCTACTTTGGTGCCCACTCCCGCAATATCGCGGGCCTCAAGGCGGCAAGCGTTGCCCGCACAGACGTGATGACCGAAGCGCTCGGCAATCTGGTCGATGCCGACATGGCCAGCGAAGCGGCAAAGCTTCAGGCTCTTCAGGCGCGCGAGCAGCTTGCCGTAAAAGCGCTGGCCATCGCCAATCAGGAGCCGTCGTTATTGCTCACACTGTTTCAAACCTGACGCCCGATATGAATAGTCGCAATTATCACGAGCAGGTGAGATAGGCGAAATTCTTGCCGCAAATGGTCGTATGGGAGGGGCGCGTTAACGGTCGCCATCCTTGCGAGCACACTTTGCTCGCGGGAGGGTCCGCTTTCAAAATAGCGGACCTTCCGCACCAGGCAAACGAGAACTGGTGCCTGAGCGTCCGGAATGGGTCGTGGCCCGCTACCGGCCCAAGTCGAGATAGTAGCGGGTGGATTTCAGCGTGCCGGTCTGCCTCAGTGCGCCCATATCAACCAACTCGTGCAAATCGCGGGTTGCAGTCGCACGAGAGGTGCCGGTGATGGTGATGTAGTTGGCCGCGCTCAGCCCCCCGGTGAAACCGTCCAACCCTTCGCGGAACATCCGGGCAATGGTGCGCGCTTGCCGCT
Organism: Novosphingobium sp. KA1; assembly: GCF_017309955.1. NCBI lineage: Bacteria > Pseudomonadati > Pseudomonadota > Alphaproteobacteria > Sphingomonadales > Sphingomonadaceae > Novosphingobium > Novosphingobium sp. KA1. The sequence continues at coordinate 1,716,187 of NZ_CP021248.1, forward strand.
CGTTGAACCGGTCCCGGAAGCGGTCGTAGAATTGGGTCTTGGTGATAAGAAAGTCGACCAGGGCAAGGCTGTGCGTCTGGGCGTCCAGCACGGTTTCGGCGAAATAGGTTAGCCAAGTGGTGATTTCGTTGTGCTTGTTGGCTGCTTCCAGCGCGTCGTAATAGGCACCCCGCTTGCGCTCGATGCCATGTGAAAGGGCAATCAGGCTGGGACGGCCGATGGCCTGTGACAGCACTTTCTCGGCTAGCGCACGAGCCACGCGTCCGTTGTCATCCTCAAAGGGATGGATCGACACGAAGTAAAGGTGAGCGATCCCGGCCCGGGTCAAGCCCGGCAGCGGTCTTCTCCCCTCGGGAGATGTGGCGGCGGACCACGCCAGGAAACTCTGCATTTCCCGTGACACGTCTTGCGAGGGCGGGGCCTCGAAATACACCTTCGGCTCGTGGCTGAAACCTGAGACGACCTGCATGGCCGAGCACACCGCCGCGATGATCCTCGGGGACATCGACTCTTCCACATGTTCCGAAAGAGTCCGATGTTCTTCGTCAACGAGACCCGGAATTTGGCCCTAGCATACCAATTCGAGGCGGCTGCCGCGTAAAACTTTGCAACAGCCCCCCGGACTGCTCATCCCAACGAAGCAGTCACGTCGTCGAAGAGCTCGTCGACGGCGATCCTGTGCGGGATGATCTTCTGCTCGAAGGCCCAGTCGATGGCGAGTTCGATACCCTTGCGGTTGGCCTCCAGGCCCATCGGTGGGAACGGATCGGGAAGCCCGCCCTCAGTGAGGTTCCGGCTCTCCTCGATCATGCGATAGAGTTCGCGCACGACATCGGGGCGGTTCTTCGTGAGATCCTGGTGCACCACGAACATGTGGTTGATAGGCACCACGCCCTGTCTCGCGAACCATTCCTTCGCGGCGTTGAAGGGATCGGGAACGAGCCTCTCGACGCGCGGGTCCTTGGGGAGGTCGACGCCCTGGAGCGTCGCGGCGAGGTCACCGTCGAGCATCATCTGGCCGATGTCAGAGCCCTTGGGCAGGCGCACGCAGTTTTCGGGATCGGTGTATTCAAGCAAGTGGCCGTCGCCCACCGTCATCCACGTCACCTTGTCGAGATCGACCCCGTATTCGTGTTGCAGCACGCCGCGCACCCACAGCCCGGTGGTCTGCGCATACGTGCGCACGCCGACTTTCTTGCCCTCGATATCCCTGGGATCGAGGTGGCCAAGTTCACGGTTGAAGCCGGCGCAGTGGTGCTGGAAGCGGCCCGAGATCGGCGCCGGCAGCAGAACCCAAGGCTTGCCGTAGACCCGGGCCTGGAGGCAGGTCACGATTGCCAGTTCGCCGCAGTCGAAGGCGTTCTCGCGCAACATGGCCTTGAATCCGTTGTGCGCCTTTTCGGGCCCGCACAAATCGAGCGCGACAATCTCGGAGGACACGCGTCCGTCCTTGAGCGCCTGGGTCTGCGGGTAGTCCTGTACGTTGGCCCGAAGGGTCAGGACGTCATTCTGGGTCATCACTCTCTTCCCGGCTCAGTAAAGCTTCACTTCGATCAGGCACGGCCCGTCCATCTCGGCCGAGCGCGCCATCTGCGCGTAAAAATCTTCGGCATTATCGACCTGCACGCCGGGCACGCCCATGGACTTCGCCATGGCCACCCAGTCGATGGTCGGACGGTCGATGTCGATCATCGCCATGGCCTGCGGGCCGGGCTGCTGGCCCGCGCCCATGTTCGTGTATTCGGCCTTGAGGATCGCGTACTGGTTGTTCGCGAAGATGATCGTGGTGATCGGCAGCCCCTCGCGCGCCTGGGTCCAGAGCGACTGGATCGTGTACATCGCCGAACCGTCGCCCACCATACAGAAGGTCCGCCGATCCGGACAGGCCATGGCCGCGCCGGTGGCGACGGGGGTGCCGTAGCCGATCGAGCCGCCCATGTTGTTGATGAGATCGTGCGGGCGCGCGCCCATGGTGAGGCCCATGGTCTGGCGTCCCGTCGTCAGCGATTCGTCGACGAGAATCGCGTTCTCGGGAAGTGCCGCCGAGAGGGCCTGCGCGATGGTCTCGGGATTGAGCGCGCCGCTGGGCGCCGATGTCTCGATCCGCTCCTGCACCAGCGATGCCGCTCCCTTGAGGCCGAGCGCGTCGATCAGCATGGCGAGCCCAGCTTCGCTGTCCTCGTCCTCGGCCACCAGCGAATGGACCGTGGTGCCCGGCGCCTTCAGGAGGCTGGGCTTGTCGGGATAGGCGAAGAAGGCGACGGGCTCCTTGGTCTCCAGCGTGACGATGTGCCTGAAGTCCTTGAGGAAGGCCTGCCCCAGCGGCACCGCGTAGGGGATGCGCTCGAGCGGGGTGCGGCCGGCGCCGCGTTCGATCCGCGCGGTGAAGAACTGCGAGCCGAGCCGGCATCCGGTGCCGGCCGCGACCACGCCCGCAAGATCGAGCGCACGACTGCGCGTCGCCTTGTTGCCGAGGATCAGCAGCGTCGGCTCGCCCGAGCGCAGGACCTTGGCGACTTCATCGACGCGCGCCTGGTCGGGCGCGGGCCGTGCGCGGACCAGACCCTTGGGCAGGGCCGACGCGCCCGCATCCTTCCAGGCGGTATCGCCCGGCAGGATAAGCGTGGCGATCTGGCCGGGGTGTTCGCTGGCCTTGGCACAGGCAGTCGCGGTGTCCCAGGCGATGCTCGTCGCGCTTTCGGCGCGGCGCACCCAGTGGCTGAGCGGGCGGGCGAGGCCCTCGATGTCCGAAGTCAGCGGCGGGTCGTACTTGAGGTGCGAGGCCGAGTGCTCGCCCACCACGTTGACCATGCCCGAGGAGGCGCGCCTGGCATTGTGGATGTTCGAAAGGCCGTTGGCGAGCCCGGGGCCGAGGTGCAGCAGGGTCGAGGCCGGTACGTCCTTCATGCGGTACCAGCCATCGGCGGCGCCCGTGCAGACGCCTTCGTAGAGGCACAGCACCGACTTCATGCGCGGATTGTCGAGCGCGGCCAGGAAGTGCATCTCCGAGGTGCCGGGGTTTGCGAAGCAGACCTCGACGCCATTGTCGACGAGCGTGTTGACGAGCGTTTCTGCACCGTTTGCCATCGGATCAGTACCCCGCCAGTTCGCGACCCTGCCCGACGACGCCGTAGCTGCGCGTCGGCGCCGACATCAGGAAGCGGTAGCCCTCGCCGAGCAGGCGCTCGACGTTCTTCGCATTGGCGTGCGGGTTGCCGACGACGACATCGTGCTTCTTGCAGGTTTCGACGATCCGGTTCATCGCGCTCACCACTTCGGGATGCTCGTACTGGCGCGGGTAGCCGAGGGCCTGACTGAGATCGCCCTCGCCGATCAGCACGAAGCCGATGCCGGGAACATTGGCGAGGATGTCGTCGAGGTTCTCGATCGCCTCGGGGCTCTCGCACATCATGCCCACCAGCAGTTCGCCGTGCGGCGCCAGCGGCCAGACATCGGCCTTGGCGTAGTAATCGGCCTGGGTGAGCCCCCAGTAGCGCGCCGCAGTCGCCGGGCCGTCGCCGCGAATGCCCTTGGGTTCGTAAAGCGCGGCGCCCGTGGGCTTGGCATAGCGGCACGAGGCGACCATGTTGTAAGCCTGCTCGACCGTCGAGACGTGCGGGGTGATGACGCCGTAGACGCCGCGGTCGAGCACTTGCTTCGCCTGGAACTGGTTCATCTCGCCACCGTTCGCAGGGATGCGCGCGATCGGCGTGACCGAAGGCGCCACCGAACCGGTCTCGGCGATCCGCTTGCGATTGAGCATGTACTGGAGCGCATCGCCGAGCGCGGAGACGTCGTAGGGATTGTGCTCCATCTCGAAGACCACGCCGTCATAGGGCGCGTCGGTCATTTCCTGCGCGGTCAGCTTGTCGACCTTGGCGAAGCAGGTGAAGGCGGGCTTGCCGCTTTCGAGCGCGCGGATGATGCCGTTGAGGCGGGTATCGGTCATTGTCGTGATCTCTCGTTTTAGGGCCTTGCCCCGGTCTCAGGCCTATGCCCTACCCTCTGCCGGGCGACATCGCGCGATTGAACCGGCGACCGCCGCCATCGAATAAGGGCCGGAATTCGCGAGGAAGCCCGACCCTTTTTCCGTCTCTATTCCTCAGGCTGCCAGTACATGAAGCCCATGCCCTCGCCCGTGCCCGCCTCGGTGCGCCAGCAGGGAACGTAGTCGACCAGCGTCATCTTCGCGCCGGTGTGCTGGAGCGCCATCATCACGATCGAGTAGATCTTCACCTCGCTGGTGCCCGACTGGTAATAAGTGTCGGGGATCGCGGCGAGGCCTTCGTAGTCGTAGTTCGCCAGCTTCTCCATGACGTCGCGGTCGAAGACCTCGTCGTTGACGAAGTGCGAGAGCCCGCCGCTCGCGATCACGGCCACGCGCACGTCTTCCGGCCAGGCCTCGATCGCATCGCGCAAGCAGCGGCCGAATTCGATGCAGCGCGCCATCGAGGGCTGCGTCGGCGGATAGAACAGGTTGAACAGCACCGGCACGTGGCGCGGCACTTCGTCGCGCATGATCTGGTGGTAGACGAAGCTGTAGGCATGCGGGACCACCGGGTAGTCCGGCGCATAGCCCTGGCGGCTTTCCATCCAGGTGTTCTGCGGCCACTTCTGGAGATCGTTGAGGTCGAAGCCCTCCTTCTGGAAGGCCTGGATCAGGTAGGTCGCGAGCTCGGGATAGGCCTCATGCACGACGTGGTGGTCGGGCGCGTAGACGGGGCGCTGCGGCGGGCCGTTGTGTACCTGCTCGCCGGTGTAGATGGTGATCGAGGGCGACTGGTCGGGCCAGATTTCCTTCTGGTCCTTGCCGAGCACGATGCAGACATCGACCTTGGCCCGCGCGTATGCCTCGGCCATTTCGTCGAGCGCGGCGCGGCAGCGCCCGGCCCGTTCGGTGCGTTCCTCGAGGGTGAGGAAGGGGGCGAAGGCGGCGCCGCGCTCGGCCTCGAGTTCGGGGTAGGTCCAGGTGCGACCCTGATACCAGAGCTCGGGGTTCCTGCGGTCGCGCTCGCCATTGTTCAGCCAGTCCTCGGGCGCCTGCCCGAGCATGCCGCTGTGCGGAACCGCCATGCCGAATACGATCTCAGCCATCTCGCGTCCTCTCGTGAAATCCGTTTCATGCGCAGGCCGTGCCGCGCGGTCATCCGGGCCCTAGGGAGCGCTGGCCGCTCCCGCCCATTCAATGTGCGCCGTGGGCGATTGCAAGCTGCCCGCCCAGGCTGCCCCTCACCCGGCCGCTTCGTCCGAGATCTTCGGCGCCCACTCGGGACGCAGCACCAGCCAGGTAGTCAGCGCGCCGATCACGAGGAACACGAAGATCACCATCATCGGCAGGTCGTATCCGCCCGAGACGTGGAGCAGCCAGCCCGAAAGGCTTGCCGCGACCCCGCCGGCAAGGCTCGTCGCCACCTGCTGCACGCCCGTTACCAGGCCAACCGCGGGCGCCGGGATCAGCGTCAGCCGGCAGAGCGCGAGGTTGTTCGCGGTGGCAAGACCCAGGCACGAGAGCGAGAACACGTTCCAGAACAGCGCCGCATCGAGCGAGGTCGCATAGGCCCCCAGCAAGACCGTGCAGGCGCCCATGAAACCGGCGATGACGAAAGCCTTGCGCACGAAGACCGGATCGCCGCCACGCGCAATCACCCGGTCCGCGAGCCAGCCAGCGATAACGGCGACGATGGCGATGCCAGCAAAGCTGAAGAAGGTGAACAGACCCGAGGTCTCGAGGCTGAGCCCGCGCCGCTCGACGAGGTAGCTGGGCATCCAGGTCATGCAGAAGAAGGTGAAGTAGCCGTAGCAGAAGTTCACCACCAGCGTGCCCCAGACGAGCGGGCTCGAAAGGATGCTGGCGAAGGTCACCGAGGAGGCCTTGCGCCGGATCGCGGCCATGTCGGCCTTGCGCGGCAGGTCGTTCCTGACGAGGCCCATCCACGGCAGCAGCCAGACGAGGCCGACCGCGCCCGTCGCGATGAACATCACCCGCCAGTCGTAGGCGGTGATCAGCCAGGCCGCGATCGGCGCGCCGATCGCGGGTCCGAACTTGTTGCCCATCGCGAAGATCCCCACCGCGGTGCCGCTCTGGCCCTCGGGAAAATTGTTGCGGATCCAGCGGTAGCTGGCGGGCATGACCACCGCCTCGGCAGCGCCGACGATGAAGCGCATGAGCACCAGCGCCATGAGCGAGGAGATCATCCCCGTCACCGCGGTCGCCACGCACCACAGCACGAAGCACACCGTGTAGGGCGTCTTGACGCCGTAGCGGTCGACGACCCACCCTGCGGGGATCTGGATCATGCCATAGGACCAGAAGAATGCCGCGTTCACCCAGCCCCGATCGACGTCGGTCAGCCCGAAGTGCTCAATGAACGGCGCGTCGGCGAGCGCGGAGGAGACGCTCGTGCGGTCGACGAAGGCGATCATCACGCCCAGCGCCAGCAACCCCAGCACCGCCCAGCTGGCCGGGCTGGCAGCGAGACTGGCAGCGGAACGGGCGGGCCCCGCGACGCTTGCCGTCGCCGCCCGCTGCCCCGGCGCTTCCAGTGCCTTGTCCATCTCGTCTCTCTCCACGTTCCCGTTTTCCGTTGTCGCGGACGGCAAATCAGTCGTCCAGTGCCGGGTAGAGCTTCTGCGCCGTCTTCGCGAAGATCCACTCGCGGTCTTCGTCCGAAAGGCAGGCAAGGCGCTGTTCGGCGGTGGCCTTGATCTCGGCCAGCGTGCCGGGCGAAGTCGGGTAGTTCGACCCCCAGGCCATGCGGCTCGCGCCGAAGACCTCGACGAGCCTGGGGAACAGCGTCTCGGGGCGCGCCTCGCCCTTCACGCTGTCACCCATGATGCGCGGCGTGAGCTTGAGAAAGATGTTCGTGATCGGCGCGAGGTCGAAGAGGCCCTGCGCCTGCGCATAAGGCGCCCCGTCGGTCACGTCGGGGCGACCGAGGTGGTCGAGGATGATCGGCACCTGCGGGAAGCGCCTCGCCAGCGCGGTCACAGCGGGAAGACCGACGGGGCCGGTCTGGATGCACATGGTGAGGCCCAGTTCGCCCAGCAGTTCCCAGGCCGGGTAGGCGCGCGCATCGTCGAGCTCGCTGGGATCGAATTCCTTCGTCGAACCGCCGGTGAAGACGCGCAGCCCCTTGAGCCCCCTGTCCACCCACATGCGGATCGTCTCGCAGGCGTCGGGCGCCAGCACATCGACCGAGCCCACCGCGATCAAGCGGCCGGCATGGCGGTTGCAGGCGTCGACCACGTAGCTGTTGTCGAAGCCATACGTGGTCGAGGAATGGACCACCGCCGCCTTGGCGACGCTCGCCTCGTCCATCGAGGCGATCAGCGTCTCCACGGTGCTCGGCCGCTCCTGCGACCAGTCCGACCGCTTCCCGAACAGCGGCGCGGGCGGATAGGCCCGTTCATCGTCGGAAATGACGTGGGGGTGGATATCGACGAAGCTGGATTTCATGCACCTGTCTCCGTTGCCGGAAGCGTTGCCATGCGCTCCGGCTGTCGTTCTGTGGGTTTCAGTCTGGGGTTGGGGCGACGGCGGCGGGAGTTCAATGTCAGCCGCGAGGCATAACTTGTGCCGCCGTCGCCTGTTCAGTGGTTCGGGCTCAAAGGCTCCGGTTCACAGCCCGCGGGCCTTGAGCCTCGCGTCGAGACGCGGATAGACGCGGCGGGCATTGCCCTCGAAGATCGCGAAACGGTCGTCATCCGACAGCGCCTCGCAGGCATCGACGTAGCGCCTGGTGTCGTCGAAATAGTGCCCGGTATCAGGGTCGCAGCCGCGCACCGCACCGATCATTTCCGAACCGAACAGCACGTTCGAGGTCGGCACGACCTTGGTCAGCAGCTCGACGCCCGGATGGTGGTAGACGCAGGTATCGAAGTAGATGTTGTCGAGCAGCCCCTCGAGCGGGCGGTCCATCATCTCGAGGCTCATCCCGCGATACCGACCCCAGTGATAGGGCACCGCGCCGCCGCCGTGCGGGATCACGAGGCGAAGCGTCGGGAAGTCCTTGAACAGGTCGCTCTGCAGGATCTGCATGAAAACCGAGGTATCGGCGTTGAGATAGTGCGCCCCGGTGCCGTGGAAGTTCGGATTGCACGAGGCCGCGACGTGGACCATGCCCGGAACGTCCAGTTCGCACATCGCCTCGAACAGAGGGTACCATTCGCGGTCGGTGAAGGGCTTGCCGGTCCAGTAGCCGCCGGTGGGATCGGGGTTCACGTTGACCCCCACGAAGCCCAGTTCCTCGACCACGCGGCGAAGCTCGGGGATCGAATTCTTCGGCGACGCATAGGGGCTCTGCGGCAGCATGGCGACCGGCGCGAAGTTGTCGGGATACATCTCGGTGACGCGGTACACGAGATCGTTCGAGACGCTCGCCCACTCGAGGCTGGTGCGCTCGTTGCCGAGGTGGTGGCTCATCAGGCCCGCGATCGGCGAGAACAGCGTGAGGTCGCTGCCGCGCTCCTGCTGGAGCTTGAGCTGGCCACCCTCGATGCCCTCGCGAATCTCGTCGTCGCTGACGCGCGCGTCGGCCACGAGGGGCGCATTGGCCAGGTCATCGGCCGCCGCGACTTGGCTGGCACGCCAATCGCGGAAGTGCCTGGGAACCGTCGTGAAGTGGCCGTGACAGTCGATGATCATGGGATTCTCCAGTGAAATGCCTTTGTCGCGGTCCTAGGCGCGACGGGCAAGCAGGCGGGGATTGATTTGCCCGCCGGGCCGAAAGGTTCGCTGCCGGTTGAGGTTGGGCCGAAGTTCACGAAGGTGAGACAAAAAGTTGAATCAAGGGGTTTACCACCCCTTGACCCCGTGAACGGTAGGCGTTGCGCGGCATTCAAGCGTCAGACTCGGATTGCGCCGCAGGCTATTTGGTCTCCCGGCGCAACGGCAGCACGACGACGAGGCGGCACGCAATGCAGACAATTCAGGGAGCTCGAAGGCGATGGCCCTCGAAACTTCCCTTTTGTCTTCCTTCCTTGCGTCCGCCCCGATCAGACCCGCACCGGCGCCTTCGACGGATCGACGAAGAGCTCTTCCATCGACATGCGGCGCGGGGTCAGGCCCTGCTTGAACGCGGTCTGTTCGAGCGCCTCGATGGTCGCGCGGTTTTCCTCGATGCCGTAAGGCAGCGGATCGGGGCCGACAATCTTCTGGAGCGCGCGGTACTTGTCCGCCTGCTTGCCGGTGGCCTCGCCCGAGTTCAGCTTTGCCAGCCATTCGTCCTTGGCGCGGGTGAAGGCGTCGTTGAGCGAGCGGGCGATCCAGGGGTGTGCCTCGAGGATCTCGTCCTTGACGACGATGGTGCCGTGCATCGGATAGACGCCGGTGCGCGCGTAGTATTCGGCCTCGGCCTCGGCGGCGTTGGGGATGAGATCGACATACATGCTGGTGTCGACTTCCTGCCAGCCTCCGGTCGGCGCGCCGGTGCGGCCGATGCCGGCAGCGGCCTCGACGCCGGCCTGGATCTCGTCGGCGGCCATCATCTCGGCGAGCGAGCGGCCCTCGGGCGCATGCTGGACATTGGCGGGCAGCTTGAGCTGGGTCACGTGCTCCTCGTCGTCGACGATCCAGGTGACCTTGTCGTTGTCCATGCCGTATTCGTCGATGAATACCTGCCGGATCCACACGCCGGTCGTCACCGAATAGGCGCGCACGCCCACGTTCCGGCCCTCGAGATCCTTGGGCGTATTGATGCCGGAATCGGGCTTCACCAGCATGCCGCCGTGGTGGAAGCGGCGCACCACGAAGATCGGCAGCGCGGTGAACGGGCGATCGTAGGCGCGTGCGATGATGTAAGTGGTGGGCGCGAGTTCACAGACGTCGAATTCGAGATCGCGGACCATCCGGCGGAACGCGCCGATCTGCGGCTTGACGGTGACGAACTCGGCCTCGACGCCCTCGATCGCGATGCTGCCGTCGCGGATGGCGGCAGTGTGCGGATGGTCGGCGATCGCCAGCTTCAGGCGGACTTTCTGGCTCAAGGTGCTCTCCCTCGGGACTATGCAGGAAAACGGCTCGACGCGCCCGTGGCAAGGGTGCGCTGCCGGTTGCCCGCGAAAAGCGCGCAGGCCCTGGCCAAGTCAACGCACCCCACATGCGAACCGGTCGGCGGGAGCGCACAATTTATCGAAGCCCTTTCGGTAGACACGCAGGTTTATCGCGCCCCCGCGCCAACCCTGCAACCGATCGTGATAGGAAACGCGCCCCTGGCGATATAAATCCAGCGCCGTACCCAATAGGTTCCGCGTGCTGCCAGTCGCAAGTCCGCGACAATCGCCGCGCCGATGCGGGAGTGGAATTTTGAGGCTAACATGCAGCAAATACGCCATTTAGCATGATGCATTTCACAACCATAGCACGGACCCCGGCGTCCTCCGCGCTGCAGCTGCGAAGTTCTCCGTGATAGCTCCGGACATTGCCCAACCGATAAATTTCGCGCTACCCGTCCTTCCAGAGAGGACCGAATGATGACCGAAACGAGTCACCCCGAAACCGCGCCAGCCCCGTCGCCAGCGCCCCCGGGCAAAGTCGATGCCGGGAAGGAGCCGAAAGCCTGCGCAAGTGATCGCGCGCAGAGCCTGAGCTTTCGCCAATTGCGCCTGTTCGAGGCCATCGGCGATCTCAAGTCGGTCCGCCGTGCCTCGGAAGCCTGCAGCCTGTCGCAACCCGCCGTCACGCAGGCGCTCGCAAAGATGGAAGCGCAGCTCGGAGCCACGCTCGTCGACCGGCGCGCCAGCGGCAGCTACCTCAACGAGCTCGGCCTCGTCTTTCACGCCCGCGTGAAGCGCTTCTTCGAGCAGGTCGAGCGCGCCGCAGTCGAGATCGGCGCCGCCGTCAACGCCGAGAGCGCACGGGCCCTGGTCAACCGCCTCACCCGATCGCAGTTGCGAACGCTGGTGGGCGTCATGGAGCACGGCTCGTTCGAAGCCGCGAGCGAAAGCTTCGCGATCTCCGCCGCCTCGCTCCAGCGCGCGGCGCGCGACCTCCAGGGGAACCTGCGCGTCTCGCTGTTCTACCGCACCGCGGCTGGCATGCTCGTCAGCCCCCTCGGCATCCGCCTCGGGCAGATGGTCAAGCTGGCACTTCAGGAGATCGAATGGGGCGTCGCCGAAGTCGATGCCGCGCTTGACGGCAGCAGCACCCCGGTGGTGATCGGGGCCATGCCCTTCGGCGGCAGCGTGCTGCTTGCCTCGGTGCTCGATCAATTCCTCGAGAACTGCCCGAGCGCAGACATCCGCATCATGAACGAAAGCGCGGTCGAGATGACCAAGTGCCTGCGCGCGGGCGAGGTTGACTTCGTGGTCGGCCTGCTGCCCGAGGACGTGGCGCCCGGTCTCGTATGCGAGCCGCTGGTGGCGACGCCCTATGCGGTCGTCGCGCGTGCCGGGCACCCCTTGATGCGTGCGGGCAAGGTCACTCTCGAGGAACTCATGGCCTACGACTGGATTACCGGCACCCCCGGCTCCAGCCGCCGCGCCTGCTTCGATCGCCTGTTCGAGGGCACGCGGGGCCCCCAGACGCATGTCGCAACGTGCGCCGTACCGATCATCCGTCACCTGCTCAAGCGTTCCAACCGGCTGACCTTGATGACCACCTTCGAGCTAACCCACGAGGAAGGCTTGCGCACGCTGCACTTCGGCGCCATCGAACCGGTGCCCGCGATCGGCATCACCACGCGCGAGGACTGGATGCCAACGCCCGTGCAATCGGCCTTCGTCGAGGCGATCCGCGCCCACGTCAACGCCCCGCCGCCCCGGCTGCGCCAGGCGGGCTGAGGGAAGCGAGGCAGGCGCGCGTTCCTATCGGTCCGGGCCGAAGACCGATCACCGCGCATGCGTGCCAGACGCCCAAGGCGTCTCCCGTCAGCCAGCGACACAGGAGACGCCCTGCATGACCCGAACCCGTGAACTGAACCTTCACTCTATGGACGGCACACTGCCCGTCACGCTTCACCTGCCCGAAGGCGACGCACCGGGCCCCTTCCCCCCCGTCATTCTCTACATGGATGGTCCCGGCATCCGCCCTGCCGTGCAGGAGATCGCCGCGCGGCTTTCGTCCCATAGCTTCGCGGTGTTCCTGCCCGACCTCTTCCACCGCGCCGGCCACTATGCTCCGGTGGACCCGATGGTCGTCTTTACCGACCCCGAACTGCGTACGCGCCACCGCGAGACGCTCATGGCGAGTGCCACGCCCGCGAACGCGATGGCCGATACGCAAGCGCTCCTCGCTGCCATCGAAACCGTACCCGAGGCCGCTCCCGGCCCCCTCGGCGTCGTCGGCTACTGCATGGGCGGTAGGCTCGCGCTGATCGCGGCGGCCACTTTCCCCGAGTGCATCGGCGCTATCGCCAGCTTCCATGGCGGGGGCCTTGCGACCGAGAAGCCGGGTAGCCCCCACCTCCTCGCCGATCGCATCAAAGCCCGCGTCTACATCGCGGGCGCCATTGAGGACGCGAACTTCACCGAGGAACAGAAAGGGCTGCTCGTCGCCGCCTTCGAGGCGGCCAGGCTCGACCACCGCATCGAGACCTTTCCCGCGCGGCACGGCTGGGTGCCACGCGATACCGCCGTCCACGATCCCGCCGAGGCCGAACACCACTGGCGCGAACTGGTGCCCTTCCTCGAGAACGCGCTTAGGGGCTGACGTGTCCTCCCCGCAATCCACCGGCAGCTATCGCCGCACCGCGCTGATCGTCGCGGCCGCGCTCTTCATGCAGAACCTCGATGCGACGGTGCTCGCGACCGCGCTGCCGACCATGGCGCGCGAGTTCGCAGTGCCGCCCGCCGAGATGAGCCTCGCGCTCACCGGGTACCTGCTCGCGCTTGCGGTGTTCATCCCCGCCTCGGGTCCGGTGGCCGACCGCTTCGGCGGGCGCCGCACCTTTCAGGCCGCGATCGGCCTCTTCGTCGGCGGCTCGGTACTCTGCGGCTTCGCGCCGACGCTTTCCGCGCTCGTCGCCGCGCGCTTCGTGCAGGGGATCGGAGGCGCCATGATGGTGCCGGTGGGCCGCCTGGTGCTGCTGCGCTCGGTCGAGAAGCACGAGTTGGTCGCCGCGATGGCCTGGCTGACGATGCCCGCCATGATCGGTCCCATCATCGGCCCGCCCGTGGGCGGCGCCATCGTGACGCTACTCGACTGGCACTGGATCTTCTGGATCAACGTGCCGACGGGGCTGGTCGGCATGCTCATGGTCGGACGGCACATCTCCGACGAGGGCATCGCCACACCGCGTCCCTTCGACCGCCTGGGCTTCCTCCTCTGCGCGCTGACGCTGGCACCGCTGATCTTCGGGCTCCAGCTTGCTGGGCGCTCGACGCATATTGGTCTCGCCCTCGCGCTCCTGTGCGGCGGGCTTGTCGCGCTTGCCGCCTACCTTGTGCATGCAAGGCGCACGGCCCATCCCCTGCTGGACATCACCCTGCTGCGCATCGCCACCTTCCGCCTCTCGATACTCGGCGGCGGACTGATCCGCGTGACGCAGGGCGCGATGCCCTTCCTGATGCCGATGCTGCTGCAGTTCGCCTTCGGCCTCAGCGCGGCGGCAAGCGGTGGGGTGACGCTCGCGACCGCACTCGGCTCGTTCACGATGAAGGGTGTCGCCCGGCGCGTGCTCAGGCGCTTCGGCTTTCGCGCCACGCTCGCCATGGCGGGCGTGCTCTTGCCGCTGACCTATGCCCTCGCCGGCTTCATCGGCCCCGACTGGCCGCTGCCCGCGATCTTCGGACTGCTCGCGGCCTGTGGCTTCCTGGCTTCGCTTCTCTTCACCGCCTACAATACGATCGCCTATGCCGACGTCAGCCCCGAATGCATGAGCCGCGCGACGAGCTTCTACGCGACCTTCCAGCAACTCTCGCTCTCACTCGGTATCTGCGCGGGCGCCTCGATGCTGGGCCTCGCCATGCGCACCTACGGCCATACCCTCCCCGAATTCTCGGACTTCCGCAGCGCGATCTGGGCGGTCTGCGCGGTCTCGCTCCTGGCGCTGATCCCAAACCTCGCGCTGCCGCGCGATGCGGGGGCGGAGTTGAGCGGGCATCGGAAGGCGCGCGGCGGGGTATCGGAGGAATGATCAAGAAAGTCTCTTAAAGGGTTTGACCCAAGGGGTCCAACACCCCTTGCCCCCGTACACGTCAAGTTTGCGGCACCGTCAGCCGAGCGCGAGGACTGCGCCGCAGGCAATAAACACTTCCTCGCACCGAGCGCGCAACGAATAGGCGAAGCGTGACGCAGACGGTCTTGGGAGCTCGAGGGGCTATACCCCTCGAAATCATTCCCTTGTCCTTTCAATCAACTAGCTCTCATTCCGCGCCAGCCAGGGCCGGATGATCCCCAGCGCCTCATCGGGGCGATCCGAGATGAAGGCATGTCCGCCGCCCGGCACGACCGCGAATTCGGCGCCCTTGACGCGCTGGGCGAAGGATCCGAGCGTCGCCGGGCGCGCCTCGTCGTACTGGCCGGTGGCGAAGAGCGTGCGCGGCCCGTCGAGCCGGGCCAGCAGCGGTTCGCCGTCGTAGGTCCGCAAGGTCCCGGTCGAGACGAATTCGCTCGATCCCCACATGGCATTGTAGAGCTCCGCGTTCATCCTGAGCGCGGGGTGCGCGGCGAGATAGGCCCGATACCCCTCGGATCGCGGCTCGCGGCTGAGGAAGTTCGCATAGAACACCTCGGTCGCCTGTTCGCAGGCGGGGGTGATCGGCGCGGGCGGATCGCAGGCATCGAGTGTCTTCTGCACGCCGGGCGCCAGCTGGCGGCGCAACACCGCCGCATCGGCGATCCAGCTGCGCGTCGAGACCAGCGGGCTGGCGAGGATCAGGCTGGCGAGGCCCTGCGGACGGCGTGCGCCATGTTCGAGCGCCACGGTGCCGCCCCAGCTCTGCCCGAGCACGTGCCAGCGCGCGATGCCGAGCGCGCGGCGCACGGCCTCGACCTCGTCGACGAAACGCCCGACCCGCCAGTTCGCGGGTGAACCGGGGCGATCCGACAGCCCGCAGTCGAGCTGGTCGTAGAGGATCACCGCACGCTCGCCGGCCAGCGCGAGGAGGTCGAGGAATGCCGCGTGGTTGCCGCCGGGGCCACCGTGGATGGCGACCAGCGGTGCGAGCGGCCCGTCGAGGCGGCCATTGACGCGCACGTAGATGCGCCCGCCCTCGACCGGCACCATGAGTTCGCGATCGGGCGCGGGATAGCTGTCGGGCGCGCGGGCAAGCAGCGGCGATGCCGTGGCCGCCAATCCCGCCGCAAGCCCCGCCCAAAGCCCCTGGCCGAGCA
Organism: Novosphingobium sp. KA1; assembly: GCF_017309955.1. NCBI lineage: Bacteria > Pseudomonadati > Pseudomonadota > Alphaproteobacteria > Sphingomonadales > Sphingomonadaceae > Novosphingobium > Novosphingobium sp. KA1. The sequence goes on from NZ_CP021248.1 coordinate 1,731,458, forward strand.
CTTCCCTGCGGTTCATCGGCATCGGTACCTCTCCCCCTCTGGCCGGGATCGTGTCCCGGCACCTTCAGCGGGGTAGCAGAAGCCGCGGACATGGCAACGCGACAGCCCCTCCCCCTCCCCCAACACAAAGGAAGGGGAGGACGCCGCCATGGCACCCTCCCCTCGAGGTTGTCCCGTCCCGTCAAGGGTGGGGGAGAGAGCGGTTCAGGTCAGCAGCGACTTGTCGATGTAGAGCGGCATCGAATCCTCCCACTTGCTGTCGGTCAGCAGGCGCTTGTTCGAGCCGTCGAAGTTCATCACGTAGATCTGGCCATATTGCTGGAAGGTGTTGTCATAGAGCGCAGCCTCGTCGCGGAAGCCATGCGCCGAGCCCGACCACATGATGCGCCCGTCGGGTGCCCAGACCGCGTGGCCATCGCTTTCCTTGCCATGGGTGAGCATCTGGAAATCGCTGCCGTCGGGGCGGATGGTGCAGATCTGGAAGGTGGTGCCGCCCACCTTGCGGGTGAAGACGATGCGTTCGCCGTCGGGCGACCAGCCGGGCAGGTTGTCGAGTTCCTCGGTGAGCACGCGGACCTGCCGGGTCTCGAGGTTCATGATCCTGAGGCCCCGTTCCTCGCTCTGGCCCCAGACGCGGAACACCAGTTCCCTGCCGTCCTTCGAGAAGCTCGGGAAGCCCGAGTGCACGGTGCCGTCGGTCAGGATCTCGAGATCGCTGCCGTCCTTGCGCACGCGCGCCACCACCGCCTTGGCGTAGGAGCGCTCGGCGAACCAGGTGCCGATGCCGAAGGCCAGCCACTCGCCATCGGGTGACCAGCAGGGCTGGAAGGCGCCCGCGAGGCCCTTCTGGACCATGGCCGGATTGAGCCCGGACTTCGCGTTGTCATAGACCACGCGCCGCTGCGAGCCGTCGGGACGGCAGGTAACGATCGAGGAATTGCCCGTCTGCTTCTCGGTGAAGCACATCATGCCCTGCCGCGAGAGCAGCGGGAACACGTCCATGAAGCGGTATTCGTAATCCGCGTCCCACGAGTAGAGCGGCTTGTCGAGCGGGCGGACCGGGCGGAAATCCTGCACCTCGTAGATCACGGACTTGCCGTCCGCGGTCCAGTGCGGCGAGCGCAGCCCCTTGCGCCTGAAGCCCGCGCGCCCCGAGGTATAGGCCAGCCCCTCCTCGGGCCCGCCCTTGACGACGTAGCCGATCTCGTCGTCGCTCAGGTATTGCGGCGAGACCTTGAGCCAGGCACCGCTGGTGTGCTCGATCCTTGCGCCGGTCTCGACGTCGACCGAGACGATCTGCGATTCCACGCGGCCGATCCATTCGGGACGGCGCGCGCCCCAGGTGGCCTCGGTGGTGAGTTCGTAGAACACGATGCGCTTGCCGTCGGGAGACCACGAGGGCGAGCCCTGCGACCAGTTCCGGCGCGAGGCGACCTTGGCAAAGCCGGTGCCGTCGGGGCGGATCCGGTAGATCGCCAGTTCCTGCGTGTGCTCCCAGCCATGGCCCTCGTCGTGGCCGCGCCACGAGGTGTTGCGGTCGCTCGAGAAGGCGATCCACTGGCCGTCGGGCGACCATGCGGGGCGGAAATAGCAGTCGGGGCTATCGGGATCGCCCTTGACCTCGCCGAAGCCGGTGAGCTGGCGCGTCTTGCCCGTGGCGATCTCCATGACCCAGATATTGGCCTTGTAGCCATTGCGGGTGGAGACCCAGGCCAGCCACTTGCCATCGGGCGAAAGCGCGGCGGCATCGTCCATGCTGGACCCGTCGGCCACGGCCTTGATGCCAGTGCCGTCGCCCTTGGCGACGAAGAGGCTGGAATTGCCGTCGCCAAGGCGCTCGGAGGTGAACACCAGCCGCGCGCCATCGCGCGAGAGGCGGGCGTTGTAATCGTAAGTGCTCTGGCTGAGGACCTTGCGCTCGCCGCTGCCGTCGAGGCCCGCGACGAAGACCTCCGAGACCGAAGGCGCGATGCGATTCATCATCATCACGCCCTTCTTGCTCGGTACGGGCCGGGCGATGCCGACCTGGCTGAGCAGCACCGAGGCCGGAACGGCGGCCAGGAAATCTCTGCGCTTCACTTCATGCTCTCCCTGCAATTCCTCTCGGGGCCCTCGAGCCCCCCGACGCGCCGGGACCGGGGACCGGGCGGGGGCCGGGCACCATGCCTCACGGAGCGACAAGCGTTCCTGCGAACCTCGCGCATTCTTCGCGCCAAGGTCCGTGTTCCCGTGCCTGAAACCGCATTAGGCGAGCCTCCGGGGCTTTGCACGGGCACCGTCGTCAAAGTTATCGGCCTTGGGCAAGTGCCTATATCCGCCCCGGCGATCTTGCCGCTTACACGAAAGGAACGAGGCAGCTGCAAGACAGCCATGGATGCTCGGCGCAGGCTTGCGCCGCCGCCGTTCATGCCGGGCACGAAGGCCGGTGCGGGAACAAGCAAGTCGTCCGCGATCAGCACCGCGGACGACGGGGAGGAAATCATGAAACCGACATCCATTCGCGCAGACCGAACCGCGCCGCCGACCGGCATCCACCCTGGCAGCCACCGCAGCGCCCGCCACGCGGTGCGCCCGCTCCTGCTCGCCGGGGCCGCGCTGGCACTGGGCCAGCCGCTCGCCGCTTTCGCACAGGATGGCACCGGCCCGGCCCAGGCAAGCACCACCGGGGGCGGCGTCGAGGAGATCATCGTCACCGCGCAGAAGCGCGACCAGTCCTCGCAGGACGTGCCTATCGCGATCACGGCGCTGAGCGGCGACCAGCTCCAGGGCGCCGGCATCCAGAGCACCGTCGACCTCAAGGCAACCGTGCCCTCGCTCAACATCACCACCGGCACCGGCGGCATCGGGCTGCCGCGCATCCGCGGCATTGGCGCCACCGGACAAGGGCCCGGCATCGAGAACCCGGTCGCGGTCTATGTCGACGGGGTCTACTACGGCGCCTCCTTCGGCATCCTCCAGTCGATGTTCGACACCGAACAGGTGGCCGTGCTCAAGGGGCCGCAGGGCACGCTGTTCGGCCGCAACGCCACCGGCGGCCTGATCCAGATGACCACGCTTGCCCCCAGTTTCGAATGGAAGGGCAAGGCCGAACTCGGCTACGGCAACTACGACACGCTCCATTCGGCGGCCTTCGTCACCGGCGGCGTTACCGACACCGTCGCGGTGAGCCTCTCGGGCCAGTACGACAACCAGCAGAACGGCTTCGGCACCAACCTCTACACCGGCAACGACATCCAGACCTCGAAGTCGTGGGGCGGCCGCGCCAAGCTGCTCTGGGAGCCCTCGGACGCCACGAAGGTGCTGCTCTCCGCCGACATCAACGGCCGCAGCGGCGCCGCGCCCGCGTTCCGCAACATCGCCGGAAACGCACTGGGCATCGACGTTCCCGCCGCGATCCGGGCCATGGGCGGCGATCCGCATCGCGACATCCTTGCCGACATCGACCCCAGCATGTCGACCCGCGCCTGGGGCACCAGCCTCACCGGCGAACAGGACCTCGGCTTCGCCTCGCTCAAGAGCATCACCGCCTACCGCAACTCGAAGTTCAGCTACAACTTCGACCCCGACGGCACCACCGCGCCGCGCATCATCGTCGACAACCACCAGTTCGACCGTCAGTTCACGCAGGAGCTGAACCTCGTCTCGAAGGACGGCGGCCCGTTCAAGTGGGTGCTCGGCGGGTTCTACATGCACGGCAAGGCGGGCAACGACGCCTCGCGCACCACCGGCATCTTCACTTACGGCAACAACGGCTATTCGCAGGCCGACAACACCGTGACGCTGGACTCGCTGGCCGCCTTCGCGGAAGGCACTTATGCGCTGGGCGCCTCGACCAACCTCACCGCAGGCCTGCGCTACACCACCGACAAGCGCTCGCTCGATGCCACGGTCACCAACTTCAACGGCAATGTCCCACCCGCCGGGCTGACCACCGTGGTCACCATCCCTTCGCAGAGCCACCGCTTCAACCGCCTCACCTGGCGCCTCTCGCTCGACCACCGCTTCTCGAGCGAGCTGCTCGCCTATGCGAGCTACAACCGGGGCTTCCGCGGCGGCACCTACATCACCCAGTCGGACCCGATCGTGCTGCTCAAGCCCGAGCAGGTCGATGCCTATGAAGTCGGCATCAAGTCCGACCTGTTCGACCGCAAGGTGCGGCTGAACCTCTCGGCCTACTACTACGACGAGAAGAACATCCAGGTCATGCAGGTGATCTCGGGCGCGCAGACGGTCTACAATGCCAATGCCGCCGAGATCTACGGCCTCGACGCCGACCTCACCTGGCGCGTGACAAGCGACCTCAGGCTCTTCGGCGGCGCCAACTGGACCCATGCGCGCTACACCGACTTCGACAGCGCGGTGATCTCGACGCCGTTCCCGCTGCCTTCGGGATTCACGATCCCGACCGGCCAGTCGTGCCTCGGCACTTTCGGCAATCCCTTCGCGCAGCTGGGCGGAAACTGCCTGCTGATCGGCAGCGCCACGGGCAACCGGCTGCAGAACACCCCCAGCTTCACCGCCAGCCTCGGCGCCTCCTGGGACATCCACACCGCGATCGGAAAGTTCACCGCGACGGGCAACTACTACTACAACGACGGCTACGTCGGCTCGCCCGACGAGCGCGTGAAGCAGAAGGCCTACAACACGCTCGACGCCTCGCTCACCTGGCACGCGTCGAACGACAACCTGTACGTCCGCCTCTGGGGCAAGAACCTGACCAACGCCTTCTACTGGAGCCAGATCGGCGCCACCAACAGCGGCGACAACGGCACTTACGCCGCGCCGCGCACATATGGCGTGACCGCCGGCTTCGACTTCTGAACGAGAGCGGCACGACCATGAACAAGGCCGGAAAGTCCCAGCAGACTTTCCGGCCATTTTTTGTTGTCTGCGGTGGCGGCTTGGGATGTGCCCCAAGGGACGAAGGCGGCGCTCAGCCTTCGGCCTTGATGCGGGCGAGCTCGCGCCGTGCCTCGAGATAACGCGGCAGCACCGAATCCGCGTAGGCCGCATAGATCGGCAATGCCGCCGCATCGATGCCCCACTCGCGCGCATAGAGCGCGATGATGTCGCCGGATTCGCGCATGAACGCGCCCGGCGCGACTTCCGCTGCGGGGAACGTCACCTTCTCGAAGTGCGGCGCCAGTTCCGCGCGGATCGGGGCCTCGTTGTCGTCGCCTTCACAGAACAGGCGCTGGTCGAAACGGTCGAGCACGCCTGCCTCGAGCAGAAATATCTGCAGCTTGAGACAATGCGGGCAGCTCTGCTTGAGGTAGAGCACCGGGCGGAAGGCGGGATCGGTCATGGAACAGCCTCTTCGATGAACGCGACCGAACTGGGCTTGTACACTGGCATGCGTGTACCGCTGTCGGTAAGACGGCCAGAGGCTGGGTCAACCACGAAGAGCGCGACATTGCCCTGTGCGCCCTCCCCGTTGCCACCCTGATTCGCGACCATGAGCCAGCGTCCGTCGGGCGCGAGCGAAAAACCCCAGGGCGTCCTGCCGCCGCAGTCGATCACCTGAACCGGCGTCAATGCGCCATTACGGTCCACCGCATAGACCTGGAGGGTGTTGGCACCGCGATTGCCCGCATAGAGGAAGCGCCCGTCGCGCGAGACAGCGAGCTCGGATCCACTGCGGCGGCCGGCGAAGTCAGGCGCGTCGAGCGCCACGCGAGAGACTTCGCGCAGCCGTCCCTTGCGCGCATCCCAGGCAAAGCTGTGGATCGCTCCCTCCATTTCAGTTAGCACGAAGACGTGGCGCCCGTCGGGAGCGAATACGGCATGGCGCGGTCCCGAACCCGGTGGCAGCATGACGAAGGGCTCGGCGGCCGGCTCCAGCGTGTGGCGCGCGTCATCGAAGTGGTAGAGATAGACCTTGTCGGTGCCGAGATCGGCCGCGAGCAGGAAACGCCCGCTCGGATCGAGCGTGACGCCGTGCGCGTGCGGCCCCTTCTGGCGCGGGCTCGGACCGCTGCCGATGTGTTGCAGCACGATCACCGGCGTGGCGCCCGGCGCGCCACCTGCACCGATCGCGCTCGAGGCGACGATCCCGCTCGAATAGTTGGCGACAAAGAGCGTGCCGCCATCAGGCGAAAGCGCAAGGTGCGTCGGCCCTGCCCCGCCCGAACCGCCGCGCCCCAGCAGGCTCAGCGCACCGCTTGCCGGGTCATATCCATAGCTCGCCAGCGTGCCGTCCACTTCGCCCGGCTTGCCGACCTCGCTCACCGTGAAGAGGCGGTGGCGGGCGGCATCGACAAGCACCCAGGTCGGGTGGTCGGCCTCCGCCGCCAGCACCGGCGCGCCGAGCGTGCCCGTGCGAGGATCGAGTTCGAGCGCGACGATGCCTTGCCCGGGTCCGTCGGCTTGCGTTCCCACGTAGGCGATCATCTCGCCGCGCGCGGGCACCGCGCCTTGCGGATGCGCGCAGCCCCCGAGCGCGAGCAACACGCCACCGAGCGTCAGGCCGGTCATCGCGCGAGCCTTCGTCTTCATTGCCATATCCCGTCCCTTCTCCTGGTCCCGTACTTGCACGCGCGGTTCGGCGCCGTGCAATTGCGCACCCGTTCAGAAATTGACGCTCACGAGCAGATTCATGGTCTGCTGGCGATAGCGCCCGGCAAGGCCTTCGCGCCGCGCATAGTAGAAATCAAACCGTCCGTGGCCGGCCAGGTTCGTCGAGCCTCCGAGCTTGGCATAGAAGATCGAGGAATCATCGCCTTTGCGCGCGATGTCCTGCACGAATTGCTGGATCAAGCCTGTCTCGACGTAAGGCGCAAGCCGCCAGTTTCGCCGCTCAAGCCGCTCAAGACGCACCGTACCTTGGATGAAGCCGTAGTTCTCGTCCTTCGCCGGGCTTTCACCGCGTCCGCGTGTCGCCTGATAGGCCAGCCCCAATGCCGGGCGAACGAACCAGCCCGGGGGAACCCAGGACAGCGCAGAATGATCGTACGTCTCCAGGAGCCGCGCCTCGGTGTAATAGCGGCGCCATTGCTCTCGAGAGCGGATCGTTATGCCATTGCCGAGCGGAATCTGGGCCGTGCTTTCGCCCTCGAGCGCCTGCGCGCGCACCGCAAGTCCTGTATGTGCATCGAGGCGATTCACGTAGTCTACCCGCAATCCCACGCCGTTGCTGTCCAGCGTTCCATGCGACTCCCGGAAAGTGACCGCTGCCGTCTCCGCCACTATGCCCAGCCCGACGAGCTGGTGATCGCCGATGCGGCGCAAGTATTCCGCGAGGCCGTTGTAACCGTCACTGTCGATGTTGGCGGGCCGGCTTTCGTCGCTGCGCGAATAGATGGCCGCACCGCCGAGCTTGACGAACGAGCGCCCGTCGCCCGGCAACGCAAAAGTCACGTGCGCAGGCACCACGAGGGCCTGCGCACGGTCGCGCAAGTCCGAAAGATCCGCCCCGTTGGCTTCGGCATTGGCATGGGCGCGGTACTGCCCCATGCGTGCCTGGACCGCACCGTAGGTCTCGCTGCTGTTCATCTCGCCGACGAGGCCGGTGCCGGCAAATTCGCCAATGAGCATCTCCACGGGTCGTGGCGGCACTGGTTCGGGAGCCGCAACTTGCGCCCGTGCGCCGCACGGCAGAAGGACTAACGCAATGGCCAGCCAGGTCGCATGTTCTCCTGCTCGACCGCGGCACTGCTCCATCGACACTTTGCTGCTTCTCCCGTATCCAAGTCTTCCAATCGTGACGACTGCATGGACAGGCAAAAGCATGGCAATGGGCGAGACGGCCAAGTGATCGGCACGAACACGATACGAATGCAGGCGTGAAGGGGCGCTGGGCAGGACCCGATGGTCGCCGCTCGATACACACCGAGCAAGGGCCAGGGCACCAATCCTTGGTCAGATGCAGGATGTCGCTAGTCGCTCGCGAAGCCAGGCCATAGCTGGCGCGTGATGCGAACGCTCGTGCCAGACAAGTATCTTCGAGAAGCCGGGAACCTCGAGCGGCGGATCGCGCAAGCACAGACTCTCCAGTCCGCGGACAAGGCGCTCGGGGAGAAGCGAACAGGTGTCCGAATTGCGGATCAGGTCTAGCACGAAGCTGAAGTTGGGTGCCGAGAGCACGACCCGGCGGCGCCGAGCCAGCGCGTCGAGTGCGCGATCGGTAGCGCCGTGGAACTGCGTTCCGTCATGCGACATGAGCGCGTGGTCGAGCGCACAAAAGGCATCGAGATCGAGCGGCGCGCGGGCCGCCGGGTGGCCCTGACGCATGACGCAGACATAGCGTTCCTCGAACAATCGCCGCGCACGCAGGTGCTCGGGCGCCATCTCGGGCGTGATCAGCGCGAAGTCGAGGTGTCCCTGTTCCATGTCGGTTGCCATCGCGGCCATGTCGACCGGGCGGATCGACACACGGACACCCGGCGCGATGCGTCGCAGCGCGGTCAGGAACGGCAGGATGACAACACGCTGGGCATAGTCGGTGGCAGCGATGCTGATCGTCATTTCCGCGCTCGCCGGATCGAAAACGTCCGGCTGGAGCAGGACCTCGATCTCGCGCAATGCGGCCTTGAGCCGTCCGGCGAGCGCCTCGGCGCGCGGTGTGGGCAGCATGCCGCGCTGGGCACGGATGAAGAGCGGGTCCTGAAAAGCTTCGCGCAGGCGCGTGAGCATTCCGCTGACAGCGGGCTGGGTCAGCCCGAGCCGCTCGGCCGCCCGCGTGACCGAGCGCGTCTCGATGAGCGCATCGAGCGCTTTCAGGAGGTTGAGGTCAAGCGACCTAATATCACTGAGCATGATGCCGATAATCCCGATTCCTGATTTTTCTTATATCACGTGCCCTCCTATATCTCGCTGCGTCAAGTTCCCCCCAACCGACACAGGAGTTCCCATGGGCGACATTCTCTGGCCGGAAGGCTACGTGCCCGGCTTCACCGACAATTTCTGCTCCAACGAGGTCATCGTCACCGGCCTTTCGGTGGCCGATGTCTGGCCGTTTCTGGCTGAAGCCGGACGCTGGCCCTCGTACTACGCCAATAGCTCGGACATCGCACTCACCGCGGGCAAGGGCCCGGAACTCGCCCAGGGCGACACGTTCTTCTTCAAGACCTTCGGCTTTCCGGTCGACGCACAAGTCGTTGAATGCGTCCCTCCTGTCGAAGGCCAGCCGGCGCGGATCGCATGGCATGGCTGGTCGGGCGAAGGCGCAGACCGGCTCGACGTGCACCATGCCTGGCTAATCGAGGAACTGTCCGCAGGGCGCCTGCGCATCCTCACGCAGGAAACCCAGAATGGAGAGCCTGCAAAGACGCTGGCCAATGCCAAGCCTAACCCGATGATCAATGGACACCAGGACTGGCTCGACGGTCTTGTCGGCGCGGCTCGTGCAGCAAGGTCCTGAAGGAGAAGAGCTCATGAAGATTCTGATCGTTCTCACTTCGCACGCCCGGATCGGCGAGACCGGTCACACCACCGGGGTCTGGCTGGAAGAACTGACGACGCCCTACTACGCCTTCATCGATGCCGGAGCAGAAGTTGATCTAGCGTCGATCGGCGGCGGCGCGGTGCCGATTGATCCCAACTCCATGGCCGAGCAGGACCGTCCCGAGAGCGTGGTGCGCTTCTTCGATGACCAAGTTTCGCAGCACAAGCTGGGCCATTCGCTGAAGCTCGAGGACCTGTCCGCAGCGCCCTACGATGCCGTCTTCCTGCCGGGAGGCCACGGCACCATGTGGGACCTGCCCGAGAGCACCGCTCTGGCCGAACTGCTGACCAGTGCCTTCGCGGCGGGCAAGGTCGTCGCCGCGGTCTGCCACGGACCGGCGGGCTTCGTGAATGCGCGTAGCCCCGACGGCACCCCGCTCGTTGCAGGACGCAAGGTCAGCGCCTTCACGAACAGCGAGGAAGAGGCCGCAGGCCTGACCCAGGCGGTGCCCTTCCTGCTCGAGACGCGACTTCGCGACCTTGGCGCGCTCTACGAAAGCGGCCCCGATTTCGAACCCCACGCGGTCCGCGACGGCAAGCTCGTGACCGGCCAGAATCCGGCTTCGTCGAGCCGCGTCGCACAACTGGTGCTCGAGGCCATCGGCTGAACCTGCTCCCCATTCCCAAAATCGGAAGTCATATGTCCGCACTTTTCTCCCCCTACACGCTCAAGGACGTCACCTTGCGCAACCGCATCGCGGTGCCGCCGATGTGCCAGTATTCCGCCGTCGAAGGCGTGACCACCGACTGGCACCTCGCGCACTACACCGGCATTGCCCGGGGCGGCGCGGGGCTCGTCATCGTCGAGGCCACCGGCGTCTCGCCCGAAGGCCGGATCACACCGGGCTGCACCGGCCTGTGGAACGATGCGCAGGTTCCCGGCATGGCCGCGATCGCCGCAGCCATCCGCAAGGCCGGTGCCGTCCCCGGGATCCAGATCGGTCACGCCGGACGCAAGGCTAGCGCCAACCGCCCCTGGGAAGGCGACGACCACATCGACGACGAGGCGTCCGGCGGCTGGCCGACCATCTCGCCCTCCCCCCTCGCCTTCGGCGGCGGACTTCCCAAGGTGCCCCGCGAAATGACGCTGGCCGACATCGCCCGCGTCACGGCGGACTTCGTCTCGGCCGCGCGGCGCGCGCTCGATGCCGGCTTCGAGTGGCTCGAACTGCACTTCGCGCACGGCTACCTCGCGCAGAGCTTCTTCTCGATCCACGCCAACACCCGCACCGATCAGTATGGTGGCAGCGCCGAGAACCGCGGACGCTTTCTCCTCGAGACGCTTCAGGCAGTGCGCGAGGTCTGGCCGGAGAACCTGCCTCTCACCGCGCGTTTTGGCGTTCTCGAATTCGACGGGCGCGACGAAGAGACGCTGGTCGAATCGATCGCGCTGGTGAACCGCATGCGCGAGGCAGGGCTCGATTTCCTGAACGTCTCGATGGGCTTCTCGACCATCGAGGCCAAAGTTCCCTGGGCTCCCGCCTTCATGGCGCCGATCGCCGAGCGCGTACGCCGCGAGACCGGACTTCCCGTGGCGACGGCCTGGGGCATGGACGTGCCTGCCGATGCCGAGCGCGCCATTGCCGAGGGGCAGATGGATCTCGCCATGATCGGCCGCGCGCACTTGGCCGATCCGCACTATCCCTTCCGCGCGGCACGCGAGCTCGGCATTCCCAAGGCCTCTTCACTGCTGCCGGAACAGTATGCCTACTGGCTCTCGCGCTACCCAGGCCCGCAGAACGGCGAAGTGATCGATTGACCCTCTCCCCCTCCCGATGGCCGAAGCGACCGGGAGGGGGCAGCCGTTCAGTTTCGGTTGGGCTCGCTCGTCCACGCTCGCGCCGAACAGTGAGTCACGCCACGGTGGCGGGCTGCCATAAGACGTGTGGCGCGACGGCAAGATATTTTCGTTTCCCGCCCCTTCCCGTCATTCATGCCTTCCAATGCTGACTGAAGCTTTGGTTCGTGCATGCCGAGGCAACCGGGGCGGACACGTCTTTCCGCGCCGCCCCTGTCACCTGAGCGACCTCCCGCCGCCCTGAAATCCCGCAGCTATCCAACCAAGGTGATCGGACCAGTTGGTGCGGCCTTCTCATGCTGATCGGGAAGAGGCGACTGTATTCAATAGCCGATTGTGAAGCGCGCTCGCTCATGGGCCGGGCTTTCAAGCTCATCCACGAGAGCCACGGCGTAGTCCTCGAACGAAACCCAGCTCTTGCCGCTCTCGTCGAAGATAGCCGCATCACCGCCGAGACGGAATTTGCCGGTGCGCACGCCAGGCTCGATCAGCATCGGCGGGCTGAAATAGGTCCAATTGATGCCTGAGGCCCGCAGCGCCGCAAATGCCTTCATGTGCGACTTTGCGATCGGGAACAGGATCTCGGGCCAATGGCCGGAATCGAGCACTGTCACTCCGGGTGAAAATTCGAGAGATCCGGCGCCGCCGACGAAAATCAACCGGGGGACACCCGCAGTGCGAACCGCCTCGACGAACCGCTCTGCCATGACGGCGAGGATGTCCGTGTAGGATTCATCTGAAAAGAAGCGCTTGTCGTCCTTGGGAGGACCATAGGCGCTCACGACGGCGTCGGCCCCCGCGATGATCTGCGCGATACGAGCGGCGCTGCCGAGGTCATCACGAACGGACTGGATGCTGCTCGGAAGCCTGTCAGGGTTACGTGCGACTGCAATGACCTCATGCCCGCGACTGATGAGTTCGCTTAGGACCGTACGTCCAGCCTGGCCCGTTGCGGCCAAAACGACGACTTTCATGTTAAAGACTCCACGTTGTGCAGGAACGGTGAGAATGGCGTGCCGATCCGCGCAGGTGCTCGGCATCGCCAGCGTGCCTGGGGTCAATCCGTCTGAACGACAGCTTCCAGAAAGGGGTAATCGACGTAGCCGGCCGCACCGCCGCCGTAGAAAGTCGATCGATCATAATCGTTGAGTGGTGCGTTCGACTTGAGCCGAGCGGGCAAGTCGGGATTGGCGATGAACTGCCGACCGAACGCCACGGCGTCGGCACGACCTGACCTGATGGCCTCTTCGGCAGACGCCCCGGTAAAGCCACCGGCGAGAATGAGCGGCTTGCGCCAGAAGGGACGAAGCTGGTCGACGGCCTGCGGTGTCTCAATCGTCATCCCGGCATCGCCGCGGGCTTCGATGAGGCTGACATAGGCGATGTCGAGCTCGGAGAGATGCGAAAGCACGTGGCTGTAAAGCCCGATCGGATTGCTGTCGCCCATGTCATTGTAGGTCCCGAACGGTGACAGTCGAACCCCGACGCGATCCTTGCCCCACACTTCGACCAGGGCCCCGGTCACTTCGAGCAGCAGGCGCGCACGGTTCTCGATGATGCCTCCGTAGAGGTCGGTGCGCCTGTTCGACTTGTCGTCCAGGAACTGCTGGATCAGGTAGCCGTTGGCACCATGCAATTCCACGCCGTCGAATCCTGCAGCCAGAGCGTTGCGGGCGCCTTCTCGGTAGCCTTCGATGATGCCCGGAATTTCCTGTAGCTCCAGGGCACGCGGGGTTTCATAGGCGACCTGCGTCCAGTCGGGCGTCAGCGATATTTGATCCGTGATCGCGATGGGAGACGGCCCGACCGGCAATTCACCGTTCGGCTGGAAGCTGGAATGCGACGAGCGCCCGACGTGCCAGAGTTGCAGGAAGATGAGCCCGCCCTTGGCATGGACCGCATCGGTGATCTTCCTCCAGCCCGCGACCTGCTCCGGCGAATGGATGCCTGGCGTCTGCGGGTATCCCTGGCCCTGCGGGACGACCTACGTTGCCTCGGAGATGATCAATCCACCAGCGGACGCCCGCTGCCCGTAATATTCGGCGGCAAACTCGTTGGGCACCATGCCAGGGGCAGCGCGCATACGAGTCAGAGGCGCCATGACGACGCGATGGTCTAGTTCATACCGACCCAGGCGGAGCGGGGTAAAAAGCGAGGGTGATGACATCCGTCAATTCCTTTGGAGTGGGAGGTCGCACGCGAAATACGGACCCGCAGGAAGCCACCGGAAGTCGACTCGGCGGCGCCCTGCGATTTATAATATGACCGGTCGTCTTGAATAATGCAAGCAGGAAGGAGTCTTCGGCTGGGAGGGACGGCAATGTGGCTTTGCGCTGCGTGGACCGTCGATCCGGATGATGAGAACTTCCTGCGCCTTCTCCGACCAAAGGCCAGAACCAGTGTTGGGTGGCCTGCCTCAGCCATGCCTGGCTTCGCCGCCTTCCGCCAAACGCCCCTCCCAACCATTGGAGTTCGGAAGCGCTTGCCCTGCGTGGCCGGACCCGAGACCTCGCGAAACTCCGTGCTTGACAGTGAGCGGACCGGTAGTAATTTAAGATGACCGGTCATTTTAATGCAGCAAGGATACCCCTATGCAAGCGCAGCCCAAAGCGGTCAGGCGCGGTCCCAAGCCAAATCCCAACACGCGCGATAACCTCATCCGTGTCGGTGTGCGGATGCTGCATGAAGGCGGATATACCGCGACGGGGATTAAGGACATCGTCGATGCCGCCGAAGTTCCCAAGGGCTCGTTCTACAACCACTTCGAGAGCAAGGAGGCGTTCGGCAGGCAGGTTGTAGACCACTACTTCGACAGTGGCCTCGTCGAACTGCGCGCACGTCTGGAAAATGGCGATGTCCCGCCGCTGGAGCGGCTGCGCGACTATTTCGACGAGAGGACACACACGTTTCGGGAAAGCGGATATGTGCGCGGGTGCCTTATGGGCAACCTCAGTCTCGAGATCGCGGACCACAGCGACGCCATTCGCGACAGCCTTGCAGCACACTTCCGGACGTGGAGCGAATTGTTCGAGACCTGCATTGCCGAGGCTCAGGAGACGGGCACGATCGCCTGCCGGCTGCCTGCTTCCCTGCTCGCCCAGTTTCTTCTCAACAGTTGGGAAGGAGCCTTGCTGCGGATGCGCACGGAGAAGAGCGACGCGCCGCTTCGTGAGTTCACCCAGGTCGTGTTCGAAGCGCTTCTGGTCCGGCCCTGACACCAAGGAAACGAAGATGAATCTGCGCGAGATGACCGGCCTGGAACTGATGCGCGCCGTGGTGAGTGGAAAACTGTCGCCCTCGGCCATGGCCAGCACCGTCCCGATGACCTTCACCGACGCCGACCTCGGGCGCGTCGCAATAACGGCTCGAGCCGACGACCGGCATCTCAATCCGATGGGCGGCGTGCATGGTGGGTTCGCGGCAACGGTACTGGACTCCGTAACCGGCTGTGCTGTGCATTCGTCGCTTGAGCCCGACGCCAGTTACGGAACCATCGACCTGCAGGTGAAGATGCTGCGTCCCGTGCCGCGTAACGAAGACCTGCTGGCCGAAGGAACGACCGTCCATATCTCGCGCAATCTGGCTACCGCCCAGGGCACCTTGAAATCGGCCGATCGCAAGCTGCTCGCAACCGCCACGGCAATCTGTTTCCTGAAGCGGCCATGACATCCGACGCGTAGGAGATCCCGGCAGTGCGGCGACGTTACGCTTCACAGCTCAAACTTGGTTAAGCACGGGCACCGCCAGCCAATACGATCCGGGAATAGCGAAGGCCGGGCAGAATATAGGTCGCTGTCCGGCATCGGCTCCATTACGCAGTTGACGATGCCATACGGTCAGGCATGGGCCTAGAAACGAGCGCGGAATCTACTAAAAATTTCTAGGAACCTTGGGCTCAGACCAGTGGCTAGAGCCACACTCCAATGCCGAACCGCAAATTCCGCCACTGGCCCGGCTTCCTCATACGGCGAGGTAAGCAGGCAGTCCGCTCTTGGTGCGCGAAAATTGCAGGCTGAACGGCAAAGATTGGTCGGTAGCCGACCCCGGGAATGTCAGCTACCTCTCCAGTCCGGCTCCGAACCCGACATTCCGCAACCGGCCAGGCTTACGCGCTCCGACAGGAAAGGCGGCACGTCCGCACCTGGGAACGCGAAATCGGCGCCTGAACGGCCGAGAAGGGTCGTCTCACGCGGCTCACATCCCAGGCTTGAGGAAGCGGCTGTAAAGCCATCCGATCGCGATGAGGCTGAAGCCCAGGGCAAGGAACGATCCGATGCGAAGAAGCCCTTCGAGGCCTGCGGCATCGAGCAGGAAAACCTTGGCGGCGGCCCCCAGCATCAGGATCAGCGAAGCCAATCGCCAGTCTCGGGCGGATTTGCGAAGGCCCCAAACGAGGAAACTGATCGCAAGACCCACTGCGAGAAGCGACCAGACGATATTTTCGACCGGACCGAGTGGCACCCTTGCAAAGATACTGCCGATGAAGATCTGACGCACGCTGGCATAGGCCAGAAGGACAAGGAGCGGTATACGCAGGCAATCAAGACCACGACAAAGTTGCGTCTTGAGGCGTTCCGAAAGATTCTGGAGGCCCGGCAGAAGACGTTCCAGCAGCAGGATGGCGCACAAGGGAAGAGCAAAGGCGCAGGTCACGAGATTCGCGATCGGCCAGGGGCCAACGGATTGGTCGGCCCAGAGCGGGTTGTGAAGCCCTATCGAGTAGATCAAGGCGTGCACGCCACCTGCCGCCATCGGTATGGTCGCGAGAAGCGGGCGCCGGGTAACCTTCCAAGCCAGCAGGCCAGTTGCCAGTAACAGAGCTTCCCACAGGCTGCGCTCGGCAAGACCACGTGCAATGAACTGGCCGCTGTCCGAAATGGCAAACAGGTGTTTGTAGAGCACATGTACGCCCGCAAGTACGCAGCCTGCGGCTCCAAGAAGAGCCAGTCGGTGGGCTGGAGCCTGCGGTATCCTGCCCGAAGGAGCGGTGGCAAACAGGCTCAGTACAGCGGGAGCAACCAGCAATCGCAGCGCGGATGAGAGGTCGGGAAGTGTGGGAAGGAGAACGGTTTTGCCAGTCAGTGAGACCATGGTCGCGGCAATCCAGTGCGCAATGGGATCGACGCCCCAGAATGCACTCAGCGACAGCCAAGTCCAGAACGCGGGCCTGAGGATCAGTTCCGCACGCCTGTTCATGGCCATGCTCGCGATCAGAGCGGCACTGGCCGTGCAGATTGACAGCCAAGGCGCCGGAACGATCTGCGCGGCAAATCCATAGGCTAACAGGGCGGTGCCGACCTGGGCGGCGATGCCGATCCGCTGCGAGACCAACGACCAGCTCAACGCCGTTCCCGAGATCGTAACCGCACACCAGCGCACGAGGGCCTGGAGGATGTCTGATTGCTGCTCGATGGCGATCAGGCGCGTGAATTCGGTGGAGGCGTGCCCGGTCAAGGCCAAAGCCGCCACACCGGCCAACTGGAACAGAGCGGCCTGACAGGACAGCCAGCGATTGCCCGAAAGCCACCCAAGAGCAACAAGTGCACAGGCGATTGTGGTATGAACCATGACGCTGGCCCATCCGGGGGTAAGCCAGAGCATGGCCATGTCGACAAGCAAGGCGCAAGTCATAATGAGGAGCGCGTTTTCCTTGGTGAGCGGGTCGCGGGCTTGCAGCCAGACGATGGCGGCACCTGCGCCGGGCAGCACGGCCAGGGCAAAAGCCAGGAGCGCGGCGTACCCGTTGCCTGGCTGGAAGTGCCACTCGATGGCTCCATAGCCGACAAGTGCCAAGGCCGTGACGGCAAGAGCGTCGCTTAGAGTGCCCGACTTTTGCAAGCGCCAGAGGGCATGGCTCGCATAGATGGCGATCAATCCCATGAGCACCCCGGCGAAATCCGCAGGCTTTGGCTCGGGCCAGAAGAACAGCAGGGCAAGTGCCGTGCATAAGGGGAGCAAGGTTAGCGCGCGCAAGCTCGGCATAGTCTGGCACATCCAGAGAAAGCCGAGCGAGAGCAGGCCGTACAGGCCCCAGGTCAAGAGGCTGAAGCCTCCCGTTGCAACCAGCAGCGCAAGCTGCAGTGCGGCGAGCGATGCGGATATGAGCCGTATCAGTGCGCGATCGACCCGAGCGGCGAGCGGCGTGAAGATCGGCATGGCGATCCCCAGCACGAGGACGAGGCTACCGACAGCCAGAGTCGATGCCGCGTCGAGCGCGCCGACTAGGATCATGGCAAAACTCCAGCCCCCACCGCCGACAAGTGCGGCGATGCCCAGTCCCATCCAGCGCTGGCTGCGCGATAGCATCATGATACCGCCGCACAGCAGCGCAATGTAGACGGCCAGTAGCGGAATGTTGGGCTGCTGAGACTGGATGAGCGCAGGGGCCGCCAGCCCCCCCAGCAAGGCGAGCACCCCGCTCGGCGCGCCGAAACGCAAGGCCAGCGCGCCAGCCCCCGCTGTAATGGCGGCCAGCGCGCCAAAGGCGCCGCCCGACCCAATCATTCCGTATAGATTGGCCGCAGCCAGCGTGACGGCGTAAAGCGTTGCAATACCCGCTCCGGAAAGCGCTTGCGCCACGCGTTCGTCACGCACGAAGTCTTCGCGCCGGCGCGCCAGTTCGGCTCCGCCAATGAGCGCGAAGCCCAGTAACGAACCAAGGACTATGCGTACGACCGGCGAGAGAAGGCCGGAATCGATCGAGTAGCGCACGAGGAAGACGGCGGCGACCACGAGCGTGATCCCGCCGGCCCAGATCGGCAGCTTTCGGCCGAACAGCTCTTCGAAATTGAAACCGCCCGCTGCCTCTTCCTGCATGTCCGGTTCTTCGGGAGCAGGGCACAGGGATGGGGCGTCCTGCCGTTCGAAGGAGGCTGGCGTTTGAACGTCGCGAACGACGAGGGTCGTATCGTCGATGGGGGAGCGAGCTTGTTCCGAGACCTTCCTCGCCAAGAGGTCCGCCTCGCGGCTTGCGCCAGCTGCCTCCGCTTGAACGACACCCTGCTCTTGGCTTTCGTAGGGAATCTGGGTGGGCACGGCCCCCAATGTGCTTTCAAGCGCTCTCATCCGCTTGCGGGTATCCCCGAGCAGGACGGCAAGAACGATGATGGCAAGAAATAGCAATGAGGTCATCTCGACACTCCCCTGTGGCGAGGAGGTGGGATAAGCTTAAATTAGACGCTGTACAATTATAATTTTAGACGCCGTCTAATTTTTAGACTAGCGGGGGGTATGGCCCGTCGATCCGATCACACCCGCCAGGAACTGGAAGCTCTAATCCTCAAGGAAGGCTCGCGTTTAATGGGCGAGGTCGGCCTGGCCCATTTCTCCGCGCGCGAAGTCGCCAAGCGGGTCGGCTATGCTGTGGGGACTGTCATGAACGTCTATGGCAGCATCGACGGCCTCGTCATGGCGGTGAACACCTACACCTTTACATTGTGGACGCAGTGGCTCGAAGCTCGGCTTGAAGGCGTATCGGGCACTGGCCGCATCGATGTGCTGATCGATGGCTATTTCGGTTTTGCCGCAGCCCATCCCAACCTATGGTCGGCCATCTATGGGCACCGTTTACCTGATGGCATGGAACTGCCCGAGCCGCTTGCCGAAGAACGAGGCCAACTGATGCAGGTCGTGTCACGCGAAGTTCACGCGATCCTCCCTCCGGAAAGGCAAGAAGGCGCTGATCGTCTGGCGCGTTCGTTGGTGGCGACTGTCCATGGTCATTGCAGCTTCGCACTAGGGGGGAGCTTTGCCCTAATGGGGGAGACCAACCCGCTGGAACTGGCGCGGGACAGGGTAGGCGAAATTCTTGCCGCAAATGGTCGTATGGGGCGGGCGCGCTAGCGGTTGCCATCCTTGCGAGCACGTTTTGCTCGCGGGAAGGTCCGCTTTCGAAACAGCGGACTTTCCGCACTAGGCAAGCGCGAATTACTGCCTGAGCGTCCGGCATGGGTCGGTGTCAGGAACTGAATGAACCGTTCGAGTACGTAAACCGTCTTATTTCGAACGCGCAGTGACATAGGCCGTGGGGGAGAGTTTCAAGGTGCGCCGGAACATCGCGGCATAGGCACTGGGACTCTCGTAACCGTGTTCCAGCGCCACTTCGAGCACAGATGACGCGCCCGCAGCACCCCCTCCTCGGGCGGCTGCGGGCACATCGCTGTGCCGATGACAAGCGCCTTCGCGCCTGACACTGCAGCAGCGGCCCAATTCATTCGATTGCAGGGCAAGTCGGACCACCGGGTTTTTCTATGTGGCCACCCGAAGCCATGGTATTCTGCCGGCACCCACCAATAGAGTGGACCGATAGGAGAGGCCCATGGAAGGCTTGGAAACCGTCTTTTGCGGATGCGAATTCCGTACTTTGTGCGCTGCGGTAGCCTGCACCGGCTCCTTCGCGCTGATGACGATCCTCTTGCTGACGTAATCCGTCAGGCCGGCAGACGCGCCGTCACTGCGGTGCGTGCAGTCACGTCTTTTCCGCCCCCTAACCTGCGGGCTCTCCCAATGCGCGCGGCGCGCCCATCTCGACCAGCCGATCGTTGAGCACTTCCAATGTCCGTAGCAGGTGCGCCTGCTCCTCGTCGTCCAGCAGCTCGAAGAACTGCTCGATGAAGGCGTTCTTGTGCGGCTCCACCTCGCGGATCACTGCGCGGCCCGCCTCGGTCAGCGAAATTCGCTTGGCCCGACGGTCCTTGGGATCGGGCGTGCGCAGCGCCAGCCCTTCACGCTCAAGCCCGTCCACCGCCTCGGTCACCGTACGCGGGGCCTGACCCAGCGCATCGCAGATGTCGGTCGAACGCACCGAGCCGAAGCGCTCGATATAATGGAGCACCTTGAGCTGGGCGAGCGAGGCACCCTGCGCCCGCATCCGGTCGTTGAAGAGCCGATGCATGCGCATGTGCAGATCGCGCAGCTGCTCCATCGTCCGGACGCGAATACTCACGGCAAGAAATATTGTGGGACCATATGAAATGCCATTGCCATATGCTCCGCCTGGGTGCAAGTGCGCAACCATCCCTGCTGCGATGCAATATACGCATTGCAGCACTAGAGGCGTGAGAAGCGATTGATGGCTAACGACGTGACCGATTCGGATCAGCAGGCCCCCACTTCCGAACCGAATCCCCCCTCCGCCGCGAAATCCGGCATGAAGCGCATCCTCATGGCGGGCGCCGCCGTCGTCGTGATCGCGGGCGGTATCTGGCTGTTCCATTACCAGACTCGCGGCAAGTATTTCGAGGGCACCAACGACGCCTATATCCAGGCCGATGCGGTCACCGTCTCGCCCAAGATTTCAGGCTATGTCGATGCGGTGCTGGTGGGCGACAACCAGGACGTGAAGGCCGGCCAGCCGCTCGTGCGCATCGACCCGCGCGACTACGATGCACAGGCCCGCCAGTACCAGGCGCAGATCGATGTCGCCAAGGCCAATGCCGAAAACGTGCGCGCCACCATCGGCGAGCAGCAGGCCGCGATCGCCCAGGCGCGGGCGCAGCTGGTCTCCGCCGAGGAAGACGCCCGCTATGCCGAGCGCGAGGCCGCCCGCTACGCCCCGCTCGCCGCCAGCGGCGCCGAGACCAAGGAACACCTCGCCACGCTGCGCAACCAGGCCGCCAAGGCCCGCGCCGCCGCCGATGCCCAGCGCGCCGCCGTCACGTCCGCGCAGCGCCGCATCGGCGCGCTGGAAGCACAAGTGCAGCAAGCTGCCGCGCAGGGCGAAGCGGCCAAGGCACAGCTCGCCGCCGCGCACGTCAACGTCGGCTCCACCGTGCTCAGGGCCAGCGTCGATGGCCGCATCGGCGATCGCACCGTGCGCACCGGCCAGTTCGTGCAGGCCGGCACCCGCCTGATGTCGGTGGTGCCGCTCGCGAAGCTCTACGTCACCGCCAACTTCAAGGAAACGCAGATCGGCCTCATGCGCCCCGGCCAGCCCGCGACCATCGAGGTCGACGCGCTCGACGGCACCGAGATCCGCGGCCATGTCGAGAGCATCTCGCCGGGCACGGGCGCGCAGTTCTCGCTGCTGCCACCGCAGAACGCGACCGGCAACTTCACCAAGATCGTCCAGCGCGTGCCGGTGCGCATCGCCATCGATGCCGGGCCGGAGGCACGCCGCGTGCTGGTTCCCGGCCTCTCGGTGACGGTGACGGTCGACACCATCGACGCCAAGGGATCGCAGCACGCCATCTCCAACCAGGAAAAGGCGCGGGGGAACCAGGGCCAGTGAGCGGTTCTGCCGTGACGGCCGAGGGAGCGCCCGCCCCCCTCCAGCTGCCCCCGCAACCCACTGCCGAAAAGCCGGCGGACGCGGCGGCCTGGCTGGCCGTGGCAGCGGGCACGCTCGGCGCGCTGATGGCGACGCTGGACGTCTCCATCGTCAACAGTTCGCTGCCCACCATCCAGGGCGAGATCGGCGCCAGCGGTACCGAGGGCACCTGGATCGCGACCGCCTATCTCGTGGCCGAGATCATCATCATCCCGCTGTCCGGCTGGCTGGAACGCCTGCTCGGCCTGCGCACGCTGCTGCTGGTCGCCTCGGCGCTGTTCACGCTGTTCTCGATGATGTGCGGCTTTTCGACGACGCTGACGATGATGATCATCGGGCGTGTCGGCCAGGGCTTCACCGGCGGCGCACTGATCCCCACCGCCATGACTATCGTGGCCACGCGATTGCCCCGCGCCCAGCAGCCCATCGGCAATGCCCTGTTCGGCGCCACCGCGCTGCTCGGCCCGGTGGTCGGCCCGGTGCTGGGCGGCTGGCTGACCGAGAACGTCAGCTGGCACTATGCCTTTTTCCTCAACCTGCCGGTCGGCATCGCGCTGGCGACGCTGCTGCTGGTGGCGATCCCGCACCAGAAGGCCGATCTCGGCCTGATCCGCGAGGCGGACTGGCTCGGCATTCTCGGCCTCGCCCTCGGCCTCGGCGGCCTAACCGTCGTGCTGGAGGAAGGCGAGCGCGAGCAGTGGTTTTCCTCGGACCTCATCGTGACGCTGACGGGCGTCTCGATCTTCGGGCTCCTGCTGCTGGCGGCGGGGCAAGTCTTCGCACGCAAGCCGGTGATCAAGCTCAAGCTGCTGCTCGACCGGCAGTTCGGCAGCGTTGTCGCCATGGTCACCGTGGTCGGCATGGTGATCTACGGCACCTCCTACGTGATCCCGCAGTTCCTCTCCTCGATCGCCGGCTACAACTCGCTGCAATCGGGACAGGTGGTGATGCTTTCCGGCATCCCGGTCATGCTGATGATGCCGGTGACCCCCTGGCTGATCCGCAATGTCGACATTCGCGCCTCGGTCTGCTTCGGGCTGTCCGTGCTGGCGCTGAGTGCCTGGCTGGAGACCGACATCACCCCGCTGTCGGACGGCAAGGACTTTGTCGATTCCCAGCTCCTGCGCGGCATGGGCACGGTGTTCTGCATGATGTTCCTCAACCAGGCGGCGATCCGCTCGGTGCCGAAGGAGGAAGCGGGCGACGCCTCGGGCCTCTACAACGCCGCCCGCAACCTCGGCGGCTCCTTCGCCCTCGCCGGAATCGCGGTGATCCAGGACCAGCGCCTGTGGCTCCATGCCCGCCGCATGGAGGAAAGCCTCAATGCCAATTCCCTCGCCGTGCAGGACTATGTCCGTGCGCAAGGCGCGGGCGTGCTGCGCTCGATCGAAGCCAACATCCAGATCCAGGCGCTGGCGATGACGTATGCGGACATGTTCTGGATGATGTCGGTGGGCATCATGTTTGTCATTCCACTCGTCCTGTTCCTGCGCCCGCTTCCGAAAAACGCCCCGCTGGCGACCGGACATTGAGGATACCCATGCGCTCCTACCATACCCTGCCGCTGCTTGCCGCAACGCTGGCGGCCACCTTGTCGGGCTGCACCGTCGGACCGAACTATGCCGGACCGCCCAAGGCCGCCCCGGTCGAAAACACCGCCTTCGTGCGCGCCGATGCCGCTGCGGTCAGCACCGCCCCGCCGGTTGCGGAATGGTGGAAGACCCTCGGCGATCCCGCGCTCGACGATCTCGAAGCGAAGGCCCTTGCCGGCAATGCCGACGTCGCCGCCGCCGAGGCGAGGCTGCGGCAGGCCGCCGCCTCGCTGGGCGAGGAACGCGCGAACCGCGCGCCCAAGGCCAGCGCGTCCGCCATGTATGCCCATGCCCATGTGCCCGGTCTCGACCTCGGATCGAGCAGTGGCAATTCGGGAGACGGGGGCGGTTCGGGAGACGCCAGCGGAAGCGGCGGCGGGGGCGGCAGTTCCGACCTCAATCTCTACAACCTGGGCGTCAACGCCAGCTGGGAGGTCGACCTGTTCGGCGGCCAGCGCCGCGCCATCGAAGCCGCCCGCGCGAGCTACGAGGCCAGCGATGCCAGCCTTGCCGACGTGCAGGTCAGCCTCTCGGCCCAGGTCGCCAGCACCTACCTGAACTTGCGCGATCGCCAGCAGCGCATCGCCCTTGGCGAACAGTCGATCGCGCTGCAGGAAGAGGCGCTCGACCTCACCCGCCAGCGCCGCGGCGCGGGCACCGCGACGGCGGGCGAGGTCACCCAGGCCGAAGGCCAGCTGGCCACCACCCGCGCCCGGCTCGCCCCGCTCAAGGCGGACCGCGACGCCTATCGCAACGCGCTTGCGGTGCTGACCGGCCAGGAACCCGGGGCCCTCGACGCCGCGCTGGGCACGTCTGGCGACATTCCCCTGCCTCCCGCCACGGTTGCCGTCGGCGATCCCGCCGGCCTGATCGCCCACCGCCCCGATGTCCGCCAGGCCGAGCGCACGCTGGCGGCGGACACCGCCAGGATCGGGCAGGCCGAAGCCGCGCGTTTCCCGCGCCTCTCGTTCATGGGCCTGATCGGCATCGGCGGCACCAAGTTCGGCGACCTCACCAATCTCGATGACTTTGTCGGGCTGGCCGCACCGCAGCTGAGCTGGAGCTTCCTCGATTTCGGCCGCAACAAGGCCAAGGTCACCAAGGCCGAGGCCGTGCGCGACGAGGCCGAGGCGCGTTATCGCGGCGCGGTGCTGACGGCGCTGCAGGACGCCGAGGACTCGCTTGCCCGCTACCGCGAGGGCCGCATCCAGGTCGCCGAACTGGCCCGCGCGCGGGACAAGGCGGCCGAGGCCGAAACGCTCGCCGCCCAGCGCTTTGCCGCCGGAACCGCCACCCGCATCGCCCTGCTCAATGCCCGCAGCGACCGCAACAGCGCCGAACAGAACCTCGTCTCTGCCCGCGCCCAGCTGACGGCGGGTTATGTCTCGATCCAGAAGTCACTCGGGCTGGCCTGGAAGTAACAGTGAGGGCGCCCGTTCACCGGCGCCCTCAAGTTGCTGAATTGGTGCTGCGAATTTCCATCATTGTCACTTGACAGATGCCCTCGTGACCGGAACTCATCGGCCTGAATTGGCGAGAGGGAGCGGTCACGGATGCGCAGCTTCGGATGGAACGGCGCGGCGGCGCTGGCAGTCATGGCAAGCCTTGCGGTTTCCGGGGCGGCCGGGGCGCAGGCGGATGGGGCCAATGCGCAAGGTGACGTCTCGATCACCATCTACAACAACAACCTTGCGCTGATCCAGGATACCCGCCAGCTCTCGCTGCCTTCGGGCCGCAGCAAGCAGGACTTCCCCGACGTTTCCGCCGCGATCCGGCCCGAAACCGTGTCGATCCAGGCCGAAGGCGCGGGCGTGGTCGAACAGAATTTCGACTACGATCTGCTCTCCCCGGACAAGCTGATGGACAAGGCGGTCGGGCAGACCGTCACGCTGGTGCGCACCAATCCCGCCACCGGCGCCGAGACCAGCGAACCCGCCGAGGTCCTTGCCAACAACAACGGCACGATCGTGCGCGTGGGCAACCGGATCGAGATCCTCGGCGGCCAGCGGGTGGTCTTCCCCAGCCTGCCGCCAGGCTTGCGCGCGCGCCCCACGCTCTCCGTCACGCTCGACAGCAGCCGCGCGGGCCGCCGCCCGGTGACGCTCAGCTACCTGTCACGCGCGTTCGGCTGGAAGGCGGACTATGTCGCCCTGTTCGACGAAAGGGCCGGAAAGCTCGACATGCAGGGCTGGATAACCCTGACCAATTCCAGCGGCACCGGCTTCGGCAATGCCCGCGTGCTGCTGGTCGCCGGTAAACCGGCGGGCAGCGACGACGACGACGAAGACGACGATGATGGCAACGGCTACCGGCCCGCGCGTCCCTCGGGCAATCGCGCCGGGACCCAAAGCGCCGCGCGCGAACAGCTGGGCGACTATTACGTCTATCCCATCGCGGCACGCACCACCGTCGCCAATGCCCAGCAGAAGCAGGTCGGCTTCCTCGACACCGCGGGCGTTCCCGCGACCAAGGGCTACACCTTCCGCAATGCCTGGTCCGGCCAGTCGAACGACCCGCAAGGCGTGGACACGGTGCTGCGTTTCTCCACGGCCCGGGCCGCCGGGCTGGGCGATGCCCTGCCCCAGGGCACGGTGCGCGTCTACATGCGCGATGCGCAGGGACAGCCGCAGTTTATCGGCGAAAACACCATTCCCCACACGCCGATGGGATCGACGCTCGCGATCAAGACCGGCGAGGCCTTCGACGTCAAGGTCAAGCCCACCCTGGTCAGGCGCGAGCGGATCCAGAGCGACGAGTGGGAGCGCAGTGCCCGCTACCGGGTCACCGTGAGCGGCAAGCCGCCCACGCTGGTTCAGGTCGAATCCTCGCCCACGTACTGGCGCACGACGATGAGCTACACGCTCACCAATGCGCGCGCCGAGCCGGTGACGGTCGAACTGGTGCAGGCCGGGCTCGACCGTAGCTGGAGCGGCTGGGACGTGCGCGTGCCCAGCGAAAGCCAGACCGGCCAGCAGCGCTCGCAGGACGAGCGGGTGTGGATGGTGGCGGTGCCCGCGGGCGGCGAAGTCACGCTCACCGCCCAGTTCGACACGCGGTACTGACACCCCGGTTGCCTGCGGCCATGCGCCTCCTGCTGCCTCTCGCGGCCCTGCTTCCGCCCCTGCTTCTGGCCCTGTTCCCGGCCAGACCGGCAGCGGCGCAGGAGGTCGTCACCTCGCCCGCGCCCGACAGCGTGGCGGTGACGATCTACCGCGCGCCCTATCGCAGCCCCGGACAGGGCATGAACCTGGGCTGGCTGGAGGGTTATGCGCTGGTCACCGAAAAGCGCACGGTGGAGATCCCCGAAGGTCGCGCGGTGATCCGCTTCGAAGGGGTGGCGGGCGGAATGCTGCCCGAAAGCGCCATCATCTCCGGCCTGCCCGACGGGGTGAGCGAAAAGAACCTCGACGCCGACCTGCTCTCACCCGGCAATCTCTACGCGCGCAGCCTCGGCCGCCCGGTCCTGCTGCGCCGCACCGATCCCATGAGCGGGCAGATCCGCGAGGAACGCGCGGTGATCCGCTCCGGCCCCGAAGGCGCGGTGATCGTGCAAACGCGCGCGGGGTTCGAGACGGCCAATTGCGGCACGACGCAGGACGAACTGGTCTACGACGCGGTTCCCCCCGGCCTCTCCGCGCGGCCGACGCTCTCGGTGGAGACGGCCAGCACCGCCGCCCGGCGCGTGACGATCTCGCTCTCCTACCTCGCCTGGGGCTTCGACTGGCAGGCCAACTACGTGCTCACCATGGCAGGGGTCGGGACAGGGGTCGGGGCAGGGGACGGGACAGGGGCCGAAAGCGCCCGGATGTTCGCCTGGGTCACGCTGGCCAACGCCGACCCCACCAGCTTTGCCGATGCCGAGACGGCAGTGGTGGGCGGCAAGGTCAACCGCAAGAACGATGTCCCCAGTTCGCCGAGCGGGCAATCGCTGGAATTCCACTGCTACTTCACCGCTCCGCCTCCGCTTGCGATGGGCTATGCGCCGCCGCCGGTCGCCGACATCGTCGTCACCGCCATGCGCGCTCCGCCCCCGCCACCACCTCCTCCGCCGCCGCCGCCGCCCGCTCCCGTCACCGTGCAAGAGGAAGGACTTGGCGACCTCAGGCTCTACCGGGTGCCGATGCCGACCACGGTCGCCGCGATGGCGCAGAAACAGGTGGCAATGTTCGAACTGCCCAAGGTCGCGCTCTCCGTGCACCATGTAGCCGAATTCTGGTCGAGCCAGCGCGGCACGGTCCCGGTCACGCGCCATCTGCGCGGGCGCAATAGCGTGAAGAACGGCCTTGGCCGGGCCTTGCCTGCCGGCCAGGTGGTCGTCTTCGAACCGCTGGCGGGACAGCCGATGCTCGCCGGACAAGGCACGCTGGACGATGCCGCGGTAGGGCAGGACATCGATATCGCCATCAACCGGGACAACCAGGTCACTGCCTCGCTCGCAGCGGTCGGTTCCGGCCCGGAAAGGCAGGGCCATACGAGGCGCGGCAACACGAAAGACGGCAAGGCGGCGGACAGCGGCGCCCCGGCCTGGACGCAGACCCGCCTCACCCTCGCCAACGCGCACCCCTGGCCGATCCGCTTCGAGGCGAAGATCCGGCACCCCGCGGAAACCCGGATCGTGCCGATCAAGGCAAGAACCAAGGCACAGGTCGAAATGCTGGGCACGCAGGCGACGTGGAAAATCGTCATCCCGGCGCACGGCACCGCGCGCCTCGAATGGCGGGAGGTCAGGCCGAAATGAGCCCTCCAGCCCCGTTCAGACCCATGCCGATAACAAAAAAACCACGTTTTCCACGATTCGACACGCCAAGTTCTGTGGGAGAAGCGGTGAAAGTTGCCGAGAGGACATAGCGGCAAGCCGCGCCGCCATCTATGAGAGTGAAGTTCGCAAGTGAAAGGAACGCTATGAACACGACGGATCTGGCCGAAAAGATTGCCGCAGCCAACGGCTCCACCAAGGCCGATGCCAAGAAGGCGGTTGAACTCGTCTTCGCTGCAATTGCCGACGCTGCTGCCGCTGGTGAAGAAGTCAACCTGCCCGGCTTCGGCAAGTTCAAGGTCAAGGAAAGCGCTGCCCGCGAAGGCCGCAATCCGTCGACCGGCGAGACGATCCAGATCGCCGCTTCGCGTAAGCTCGGCTTCACGCAGGCCAAGGCGCTCAAGGACAAGCTGAACGGCTGACAGGCCCAAGGCTGAAACGGAAAAGGGGAGACGGGACGGCTGGTCCTGTCTCCCCTTTTTTCGTTGAAAATCCTCGGATTTACGAGGGCTTTCAGTCCTGCGCCAGCCAGTTGCGGAGCAGGAAATTGGTCTGCTCGGGATGCTCCAGCGCGGCCATGTGGCCGCAGGCGGCGATCTCGTGATAGCGCGATCCCGCCACCCGCTCGTGGATCTCGCGGGCGTGATCGGGCGGGGTGATGCGGTCCCCGTCACCCACCACCACCATGGTCGGCACCGCGATCTTGGCAAGGCCGTCCAGCGAGTCCGGACGGGTCATGATCGCATGCTGCTGGCGGATGAACGCCTCGCCGCCCACGCGCGAGGCCATGCCGCGCATCTCGTCCGCCACCGCCCCGGTGGTGTGATCGGGATGGACAAGCTGGCCCAGCAGCTTGTGGGTCACGCCCACGAACTTGCCGCGGCGCAGTGATTCGATGGCCACGCGGCGCTGTTCGGTCCGCTCGGGACTGTCGCCGCGCGCACTCGAATTGATCAGCGCGAGGCGCGAGACACGTTCCGGTGCACGGCGCATGATCTCCAGTGCGACGTAGCCGCCCATCGACAGGCCGACGAGCGAGAAGCGCGAAGGCGCCACCGCCAGCGTGCGTTCGGCCATGGCGCCGACGGTATCATCCAGCGTCAGGTCCGCGACCATCGGTGCGGCGACATCGGCCAGCGCATGGATCTGACGGCGCCACAGGGCCTGGTCGCAGAGCAGGCCCGGCAGGAACACCACCGGCTCCAGCGCCGATGTCCGCTGGGGGGCTTCCCAGTTCCAACCGGCGTGCATGCGCGCGCTGCCCCCGCTTGCGGCAACACCCGCTGTCCTACCCATATCGATCGCCACGCTTGCCATATCAAATCTCCTGACGGCGAAATGCGCTTGCGCGGCCCATCTGTCCAATTCATGATAAAGGCGATCTTGATACTTTTTTTGTATGACGTGGAGAGGGCGCGCCGTGGAACTTCGACATATCCGCTATTTTCTCGCCGTCGCCGAGGAACGGCACTTCACCCGTGCCGCCCAGCGCCTCGGCATCGGGCAGCCACCGCTCAGCCATCAGATCAAGGATCTCGAGGCGGAAGTGGGCACCCCGCTGTTCCACCGCATTCCCCAGGGGGCCGAACTGACCGACGCGGGACGCGCCTTCGAGGACCGGGTACGCCCGATTCCCGCCATCGTCGCGGATGCGGTGAGCGCGGCAAGGCGCGCGGCGGCAGGGGAAACCGGCAGCATCCGCGTCGGTTTCACCGGATCGGCCGCCTTCAACCCGCGCGTGCCGCAGGCGATCCGCATCTATCGGCGGCGGTTTCCCGATGTCGAGCTGAGCCTGGCCGAGCACAATTCGATCGGTCTGGTCGAAGGGCTGAAGAACGGCAGCCTCGACGTGGCCTTCCTGCGCCCCGACGCGGTGGACAAACGCGACCTCCGGCTGTTCCACCTGGCCGACGAGCCACTGATCGCGGCGCTGGCCTCGGCCCGCATGCCGCATGGCGAGCCGATCTCGCTCTCGCAGCTCGCCCACGACCCGTTCATCCTGACCCCGCGCGCGCTGGGCCCGACACTGTTCGATGCCACACTCGAAGGCTGCCGCCGCGCCGGGTTCGAGCCCATGCTCGGCCAGTCCGCCCCGCAGGTCGCCTCGGTCCTCGCGCTGGTGGCTGCCGAACTCGGCGTGGCGCTGGTACCGGAATCGATGCGCGAGGCCTCGTTCAAGGGCGTGACCTATCACGACCTCGAAGGCGATTCCCCGATGGTCTCGCTCGCGCTCGCGACCCGCGCGGACGAACGCTCGCCCACGGTCGCCGCCTTTGTCGCCGAGGCCCGCTTCCCGAGCGAGCCGGACGCCGCCTGACCGCAGGCGCGGCCGGGACGGTCAGCCGATGAAGCGCCAGCGAATGGTTTCACCGGCGTGGAACGGCACCAGGGTGATATCGCCGTCGACGATCTTTTCCGGAACGCTGACCTCTTCGCGCTGCAGGGTGACCGTGCCCTCGTTGAGCGGCAGGCCGTAGAAGCGGGGGCCGTGTTCCGAGGCGAACCCTTCGAAGCGGTCCAGCACGCCCTCTTCCTCGAAGACCTGCAGATAGCTTTCGAGCGCGTAGGGTGCGTTGAAAATGCCAGCGCAGCCGCAGGCCGATTCCTTGCGGCCGATCTCGTGCGGGGCGCTGTCGGTGCCGAGGAAGAACTTGGGCGAACCCGATACCGCCGCCTTGCGCACGGCCAGGCGGTGCCGCTCGCGCTTGGCGACCGGCAGGCAATAGGCATGGGGCCGGATGCCGCCATCGAAGATCGCATTGCGGTTGATGATGAGGTGCTGCGGGGTGATCGTCGCGCCGATCTGCGGCCCGCTTTCCGCCACGAAATCGGCCGCCTCCGCCGTCGTGATATGTTCCAGCACGATCTTGAGCGCGGGATAGTCGCGCACCAGCGGTGCCAGGATCTGTTCGATGAACACCGCCTCGCGGTCGAAGATGTCGACCTCGCGGTGGGTGACCTCGCCGTGGATCAGCAGCGGCATGCCGATGCGCTGCATCGTTTCCAGCACCCCGGTCAGCTTGCGGATGTCGGTGACGCCGTGGGCCGAATTGGTGGTGGCATGGGCGGGATAGAGCTTGCAGGCGGCAAACACGCCTTCTTCATAGCCGCGCGCGATCTCGGCCGGATCGGCATCATCGGTGAGGTAGAAGACCATCAGCGGGGTGAAGTCCATCCCCGCCGGCACGGCGCTGACGATGCGGTCGCGATAGGCCAGCCCCGCCGCGACGTTGACGACCGGCGGCGTCAGGTTCGGCATGACGATGGCCCGCGCGAACTGGCGCGCGGTATGGCCGACGACCGCTTTCAGCATCTCGCCATCGCGAAGATGCACATGCCAATCGTCCGGGCGGCGGATCGTGATCTGGGTTGTCATGGGCTTGCCTCTAGCCCTCCGTCATGCCCGCGTCGATGGTGTTTCGATGGCAATGCACCCGTTCCGGCAACGGAGGCCCCGGAGGCAGTTCAGACCGGCGCCGACTGCTTTCCGGCGCGGGCCAGCAGCCCGTCGATGCCGGGGCCTATGGCAACTTCCTCGATCTCCAGAAGGTCATCGGCAAATCCGGCGGACAGGAACGCGGTTCGCAGGCTCCCGGCGTCATAGAGGCGGTGCAGACCCTCCCGCGCAAACGCCCAGCCTTCCATGGTGCGGCGCGCGGTCACATAGGCGACCATCCTGCCACCACCGCGCAGCAGGCGATGCATCGCCCGCAGCATGCCCTGTCCATCGTCATCGAAATAGAGGACATTGAGGGCGAGCACGCCATCCAGACTTGCCGAGGGCAGCGGCAGGTCAGCCAGCGATGCGGTCAGATAGCCGGCCCGCGCGCCCAGACGGCGCCGGGCGGCGGCAATCATCGTCGGCGAGAGGTCGGCGCCGATCAGCCGGCAATCCGCGCGGTCAAGCATGTGCGCCATCGCCGCCCCGGTGCCGCAGCCTGCGTCGAGGATGGTTTCCCCTGCGGCCGGAGCCAGCAGGTCCACCGCCCGTTGCATCGGCTTGCGATTGGCAATGTCCATGGCCCGCCCGAGCCAGCGACCGTATCGGCCGCGCGGATGGGCCAGTTGACCGGCAAGGGCGCGCGCCAGGCTCATGGCCACAGGCGGCCGGGTTCACGGCGCAAGCTCGCGCGCATCACGCGGCCTTGCCCAGCAGCGCCCGCACCTCGCGCCGCCGCCCGGCGTCCCAGACCGGACGCGCCGCATCATGGGGCGCCCGCAGGGCCTTCTGCAGATATGCGCGCGCGCCGGCCTTGTCGCCCTGCTTGAGCAGGTAATCGCCGTAGAAATAGTTGGAATCGAGCCCATTGGGATCGACCGACAGGGCCTGCTTGAGCAGCCTTGCCGCCTTGTCGTCATCGCCCCAGGCCAGCGGCGAACCCGGCACCTTGTAGTAAAGCACACCGAGGCTGAGCGCGGCCCCGCCCTGCGCGGCGCGGGGGTCTATCGCATAGGCCCGCGCGATCAGGTCGCGGGCCTGCGTCGCCAGGCCCAGCTTGTGGAAGAAGTTGGCGCGGTTGGCCTGCTCGCTGGTGATGATGCCCTGCCACAACAGCGGCTCCGCCCGCCCCGGATAACGCGCGACAATCACCGCCGCCTGATGCGCCAACTGGTCGAGCGCCTTGGTCTGGGTGCTGGATCCCTGCACTTCGTAAGTGATGTGGGCCCAGCCATCGTTCACCGCCTTGACGTCGGAGGCCATGTCGGCGTGGGCGGCGACCGGCATGGCGGCAACCGCGACGGGGGCAAGCAGGAAGCTCAGCAGGGTATGCTTGCGCATGGTAACGCGTCCTTTCTGTTCTGGGATTTACAGTCAGCCGAATTCGGCCTGTGCCTTGCGGATCTGGGGCGACAGGCCGGCATCGACGAGTTTGGGGGAAATGGCGTTGAGCGCGGCGTAGACGCGCTCCATCGCGCCGATGCTCACGGTCTCCTTGCGGGCAGCGATAGCCGCGACGATCCGCTGCGCCACCCATTCCGGCGCATCCGCCTTCATGCCGGCAAGCGTCAGGAAACGGTTCACCTCGCCATTGTTGAAGGCAGTGCGCGCGGCGCGCGGATTGATGTGGGTGACCGCCACGCCGCTGCCGAGCAGTTCGCGCCGAACCCCCTGGCTCAGCGCCGCGAGCCCGGCCTTGCTGCTCGAATAGGCCGCGAACCATGGGTAGGGGATCGCTCCCAGGACCGAGCCGATGTTGACGATCTGCCCGGATCCGCGCCTGCGCATCGGCGGCGTGACGGCGCGGGCAAGCACCGCCGGCACCAGCAGGTTGACCCGGTAGCACAGCGCCAAGGCCTCGATCGGCTGGCTTTCGTGCAAACCGAAACGCATGACCCCGGCGATGTTGACCAGGATGTCCGGACAGTCCGCCGCCACTTGCCCGGCCAGCATGGCGAGCGCGTCCTCGTCGGACAAGTCGGCAACGATCGAGCGGTCGCACGCGGGACACGGCGCCCGGTCGATCCCGGTGACATCCGCCCCCGCCTCGCGCAGCAGGCGCGTCACCGGCATGCCGATGCCCCCCGCCGCACCGGTGACGAAAACCCGCTTGCCTTCAAGCCGCGACATGATCGTCCTCCAGTGCGATCGACGCGAAGACCGCGCCGAACAGGCCAAACATCTCGCGCGCCATCGTCAGGAGCGCCTCGCGGTCTTCCGGCCGCTCGAGACCGTTCACCAGGCGGGCGAAAAAGGTCATGTGCTCCTGGTCGAGCGCGCCGTGCGAGGTAAGGTAGGTGAAGGCCTCGGGCGGCAATCCGAGATTGGCGGCCACCGCGCTCGCCCCGCGCTGGGCAAGCGCCACGCTCACGCTTTCGAGCACGTAGACCATGCCGAAGAAACTCACCGGATTGCCCCTGGCAATGCGCGCATAGGCATGATCGACCATGGCCGCGGTCGCCGGGTGGGGCCGGCTCGCCCGCGCCGCGTCGGCATCGCCGCCCGCTGCGGCAATGTCGGCCAGGATCCATTCCTCGTGCCCGGTTTCCTCCTCGATATAGTCGTCGAGCGCCCGGACAAGACGCGGCCGGTCCAGCAGACCCGCGCGGGCCTCGCGCATCAGCGGCACGGTGTGCCGCACATGGTGATAGGCCTGCCTGAGGTAATCGACATAGGCGCGGCGCGAGATCGTGCCCGCCAGGCCCGCGCGCACTTGCGCAATGGCGAGGAACGTGAGGCGATCACGCCAGGTCGCAGCCTCCAGCACGTCGAAAAAGTCGGGCGTTCCCTCCAGCCAGACGTCGGCAATCGCCTTGCGCCGAAGGCGGCCGTTACCCGTGAGAAGCCCGCCCGCTGGCGTGAAGGGCGCCACCTCCTGCCAGGCGGCGATGCGGGCATAGTCCGGCAGGGCGGCATTGGCGGCGGCCACTGCGGCGGAAAGATCGGCGCCGGGATGCGCGGCGACCAGCAGGGCTTCGGGCCGGGGCTTGCCATCGCCATGAACCATTGCCTGCGCCACGCCGGGCTGCGCCAGCAGCACCGTTTCCAGCCATTCGAGCGAGATGTTGCGCCCGAAGCTGGTGATGATCAGCGCCGACTTGCGCCCCTCGACCCAGAGTCGCCCCTGTTCGTCGATCCGGCCGATGTCCCCTGTGGCCAGCGGCCCGGGAGCGCGCGGCTCGCCGATGGTGCCGAGGAACATCTCCCCTTCCAGCAGGATCTCGCCGTCAGGCGCGATGCGCGCGCGCATATGACCGAGCGGGCGGCCGACCGAACCCGGCGCATCGTTGTCCTCGGCCTCAAGCGCGACCACCGAGGCACATTCGGTCAGGCCGTAGCCCTGTCGTACCGGCAATCCCAGCGCGCGGGCGCGGCCGAGCAGGTCGGCAGACACCCGCGCGCCTCCCACCGCCACCAGCGTCAGATCCGGCAGGCGCTGCCCGCTCGCCTCCAGCACGGCGACCAGACCGGCAAGATATTCGGGCACCAGGATCAGCGACGAGATCCGCCAGTGCGCCAGCCTTTCGGCCATCCGCGCAAAGTCGGGACGGAACGGATCGCCAAGGCCGATCTCGGCCTGCGGCGGGCATACGTATGTGCCGCCGGCGATCATCGTCGCAAAAAAGCCCGCGACGGTTTCGAGCAGGATGCCCGGGGGCAGCAAGGCGCAGTGACGGCCTGCATGGGCCTGCCCCACGGTCTCGACCACCGACGCAGCGACGCCGAGCATGTGCGCGGCCGAAAGACACACGCCCTTGGGCGTCCCCGTCGAACCGGACGTGAAGGTGATCCGCGCCGTCCCCGAGGGCAAAGGGGACGGCGCAGGTTGAGGCGAGCCGGCGCTTTCACCCGGCCCACCGCAAACGGAAAGGGCGTGGTCAGCCTGAGCCTCGGTAAAGAACCGGGGCAGCGACAGGACCGGGATACCGGCTTCGAGCAGCGCCAGTTCGAGCACCGCCATATCGGCGCCGTGATCGCCCCTGATGACGTAGGCGCGCGCCGGAGGCTCGGCTGCCAGGAGAGCCAGGCGCGCTTCGACCAGACGGACCAGTTCCGCCCAGCCCAATGCCGGTCCGACACGAGGGTCAATTGCGATCGCTTCGGGCGCGCGGGCAGCGTGGCCGCGCAGGGTTTCCAGCAGGCCGCTCATGCCGCCAGGCTCCGCCGGCGGGCCAAAAAGGCCGAGATCGCGCGCTGCCCTTCATCGATGAGCCCCGCGCAGACCCACGGATCGCAATCGTAATAGCGCCCCCAGGAGGAAGGCTGCTCGGTCCGGCTGGCATCAGCGGGCGCAAGATGCAGCATCGGCACGCCGATCCGGGAAAACATCCGGCGCAGGTCAGCGGTCAACGTTGCCACCGCCACCTCGCACTGGCTCCCCAGGTCGTTGGCCGCCGCGCCCCACAGCGCGATCAGCGACGGCGCATCTTCGGCGGCGAGGTTGCCGATTTCCAGCACCGTCTCGCGGCGCACATCCTGCCCCAGCGCATGCGACAGGATCTGCTCGACCGGCGCGTCGAGATAGCGTTCCAGGAACAGGGGATGTGCCCCGGCCCGGCGATAGCCGAGCGCCGCCTTGACCACCCCGCCCCGTGATTGCGCCATCATGTTTTCGTAAGCTGGCTGTACGTGTGCCCCGTGGGCTTCCCGAAACCGGCGTCGGACCAGTTCGGCAGGCGCTGTATTGTGCATTGACCGCTCCTCGGCATTCAGGAGTTAGACGCCGGCCTTGCCCGCCTTCCGCAGCCGTCCAAGGGAATTTTCGTCTCCTCGGATATTTCACCCTCGCGCCGGTAGCGCGGAACCGCGCTGTCTGGATGCCTCCGAGCCTGGTCAAGTGATGACGAAAGGCTAACGTCGGTCAGGCTCTGAACCGCCCCGGGATTGCCTGAGTCCCGAACTCCCGCAAGGAAAGGTCTACGATGAGCTAGACGACGAACAAGGTTACCCCTGGAGTTCGGCTGCGGGCGATCCGGATGGTTCTGGATCACGAAGGCGATTATCCCTCTCGCCGAGCTGCGATCACATCGGTGGCCAAGAAAATCGGGGGCTCCGGGCACACGCTGCTGGAATGGGTGAAGAAATCCGAGGTGGACAGCGGCAAGCGCGGAGGCGTGCCGACGGAGACCGCCGCAAAGCTCAACGCCTTGGAGCGTGAAGTCCGCGAACTACGGCAAGCCAACGAGATCCTGCGCAAGCCTGTCCTGAGCCTGCCGAAGGGGCGTCGGCATATTTTGCCCAGGCCGAACGAGCCCGCAGCAGGTAAGTCGACACGGTCGACTTGCGCAGCCCAAGCCGCTCCGGACACCTCACGTACCGAAAGCCCACTTTCGTGGGTCAGCCGTAATATCGATCTGATGTCCTTCACGTCCACTCGTCTCGGTTGCTTCCGTCTCGGCATGGTCCCTCCAAGCTCCGCTTGCGGGGACGTTCATGCCAAACCGGCGCACCCAATGACCAATCGCACAAACTGTCCGGGACTTTCGAAACACGCACGCTGGCCGAGGCGTTGCGTTATGCGGTCAAGCTGAAGCCAATTGCTCGCTTATACCGACGACGGCAGGCTGGAGATAGACAACGATCCGGCGGAGAATGCCCTCTGGGGTATAGCTGTGGGCCGTAAAAACTGGATTTTTGCTGGCGCCGACTGCTTTGGTGAGAAAGCCTTAATTTACGGCCCCAAAAACCCTGTCGTCATGTCATGACGCGCAGCGGATAAAACGGCGCAACCCTCACCCGTGAGTGCCTGGCGATCCATCTCGATAAGGGGATAAAGGCGAGCAGGTGGTGGCCACAATGGATCGCCTAGTGTTCCTGGGCGGCCGCGGACCGGCCAAGATCAAGGTGGACAACGTCCTAGGTCGCGAAGCAACGGCGCGATTTGGCCTACAGGTCTCTTCGCGTTGACAACGATCGGCCGGCATGCATTCTGATTACGGCGGTGAGTGCGCCGCTGCCATGCTTTGGCTTTTGGAGACAGCCAAGATTAACGGAGTCAATCCGCAGGAATGGCTTGCTGATGTGCTCGACCGCATCGACAATGGCCACCCGATCAACCGGATCGATGAACTGATACCGTGGAACTGTCGCCTGCAGGCGTGAACACGCCATTTTTTCGGGTTTAGTTCTCGTTGCTCAGGCTGTCCCGAATTGCTTTAAGAGCGGCAATGGGCCAACCAATCGCGAACCCAACGATTATCGCAATTGCAGACCATCCGCGCCAGTCGCCATCACCAAAGAAAACGGTAAAGGCAGCAAGAGCGACGCAAGCGGAAACTGCAATGGAACCCCGCGTAATCCCCAGCGCTCCGAAATACAAACTCTGCTCAATTTTCCTCCAATCCTCAGGAAAACTGGCATGAGGTGTCAGGTAGGGCAGTGTTCGTAACCCTAATACCAAAACCTGTGGAATCTGACTCACGGAGGGTATGCGGCCGGGGCATGACGTGATTCACCATCGCAAACGGTTGGAGTTTTGCGATGGCAGCGCCGGTCAGACTTCGAGGTGATTTCAGTTCTGCGCAGGTTCGGGCCTTTGCTCGCCGCGCCAAGGATGCAGACCAAGTTCGCCGTCTGCTTGCGATTGCGACGATCCTAGACGGCGGCAGCCGAAGCGAGGCCGCCAAGGTCGGCGGGGTCACGCTGCAGATTGTCAGGGACTGGGTGCTGCGCTTCAACGCGCATGGCCCTGATGGTCTCGAAACCCGCAGGGCGCCGGGGCCGGATACCATCCTCGACGACTGCCATCGACGCGCGCTGGCCGAAACCATCGAAGCGGGCCCTATTCCTGCTGTTCATGGTGTGGTTCGCTGGCGGATCATCGACCTCGTCCAATGGCTATGGGAGGAGTTCGAAATCTCGATCAGCAAGCAGGCGCTGGGGCATGAACTCCGGACCATGGGCTATCGCAAGCTCTCGGCTGTAGCGCGACAAACAGGATGAGGATTGCGCGTCAATCAGGATGAGAATGTGATTGTCGCGGCGCGTCATTCAGTGCCGATTTTAATTGTCGCTGGCAAGGATCTCGTTCTCATCCTGATTGTCGCGGATGGTCTCGAGGACTTTCGGAGTGGTGTAGGCGGCAGGACGTCCAGCCCCGGAGCGGCGGGCCTGAGCCGTGCGCCGGCGATAACTTTCCACGTTCATCTCGAAGATCGTGGCGTGATGCACGAGCCTGTCGACCGCAGCGAGCGTCATTGCCGGGTCCGGGAAGACGCGGTTCCATTCACCGAAGGGCTGGTTGGCGGTGATGAGCAAGGATCTGCGCTCGTATCGGGCACTGATCAGTTCGAAGAGGACAGAGGTTTCCGCTTGGTCGCGTGAGACGTAGGCGAAGTCGTCGAGAATGAGCAGATGATACTTGTCGAGCTTGGCGATTGCGGATTCCAGCGTCAGTTCGCGGCGAGCCACCTGCAGACGTTGGACGAGGTCAGAGGTGCGGGTGAACAGTGCTCGCCAGCCATTTTCCACCAATGCCAGGCCGATCGCCGCCGCCAGATGGCTTTTGCCGCCGCCTGGCGGACCGAACAGGATGAGATTGGAACCCTGGTCGAGCCAACCATCGCCGGCGCACAGGGCCATGACCTGTGCCTTGGAGATCATCGGCACGGCCTCGAAGGCGAAGCAGTCCAACGTCTTGCCCGCCGGCAGGTGGGCTTCAGCCAGATGACGCCCGATCCGGCGACGATCGCGTTCGGCGAGTTCGTGTTCGGCGAGAGCTGCAAGGAACCGGCTCGCGGGCCATCCTTCCTTGTCCGCCTGGGCTGCAAAATCTCCCCAGATATGCTTGATGGTTGGCAAGCGCAGTTCATTGAGCATCAGGCCCAGGCGCTGTGCGTCGATCATGGGAGCCGTGCTCATGCCGCTTCTCCCTGTTCGATCAGCCCGTCGTAGATCGAGAGCGAGACCATCTCGACCACGACTTCAGGCAAAGTGGCGGGATCGGGGCTAAAGCGGGCCCGAAGTGCCGACAGGCATGGGATCCTGCGGATTGCCAGGTCCTCTTCCAGGATATGGGAGAGCTCCGCCTCGCAGGCGCGCTCGTGGGCCATGGCCAGAAGCTCGACCATGATCCGGCAGGCTTCTTTCTCGCCCACAGCTTCCAGCAAGTGCTCGAACATGAGGCGGTAGGGCGCGCGGGGGAACAGGCTGTCACGATAGACCAATCCCCGTAGCGCCATCGGCTTGCGGCGCAGGGAATGAATGACATGGCGATAATCGACAACGTGGCCGTGCTTACCGTTCACACCGGCGCGGCCGCGCTGCAGGGTCATGAGCCTTGTGCCGCCGATGAAGACATCGAGACGATCGTCGTAAAGGCGCACTCGCAGGCGATGTCCGATCAAGCGCGAGGGGACCGTGTAGAACACCTTGCGCAGGGTGAAGCCGCCCGAGGACGTCACTGTCACGAGGACTTCCTCGTAATCGGTAGTCCGTGCGTTCGGGAGGGATTGCAGCGCCTTGCGCTCAGCATCGATGCCGGGACCGTGGCGCCGGTTCCTTGCGGTCACGACTTCGTCGATGAAGCGGCGATAAGCGGCAAGGTCGGTGAAGTCCGTGGTCCCGCGCAATAACAGCGCGTCCTTCACTGCAGCCTTGATATGGCCGTGGGCGCTCTCGATCGCACCGTTCTCGTGGGCAATGCCTGTGTTGTTGCGCGTCGGCACCATTCCATAATGGGCGCATAGGGCGTCATAGCGCTTGGTCAGGTCGGCCTTCGCATCTGCGTCCAGGTTGCGGAAGGCGGCCGACAAGCTGTCGGTACGGTGGAGCCTGGGCGCTCCGCCGGCAGACCAGAGCGCATTCTGCAGCCCTTCGGCCAGGGCGACGAAACTCTCGCCGCCCAGAATGACGTGTCCATGTTCAAAGCCGCCGCAAGGCAGGCGGAAGTGATAGAGCAAGTGGTCCAAGGGTGCCCCGGCGATGGCGACCTCCAGATCGTTCATGCACGTAAAATCGGACATGCCGAGCCGCCCCGGCTCATGAACCTGCCTGAAGATGACTTCCCGATCCTGGCCGTTCAGAGCGCGCCAGTCGCGAATACGCCTCTCCAGGGTTCGTCGTGAGCCGAACTCGGTATCCGGGTACCGGCGGCGCAGTTCCTCGAAGATCGCGACAGGACGAAGACCGGGAGCGGCCTCCAGCATCGGCACGACAACCTCCTCGAAAATGCCCGATAGCGGATCAGGGCGCCGTCGGCCGCGCGGCGCCTGTCGCTGGGAAGGCAGGCGCGCATCCTGCAGCACCCGATAGCCGGTCGCCGGGCTGAAACCGGCCTTTGCCGCTGCCAGGGCGACGGGATCGTTACGTCTGTGGGTCATGAAAAGTCTCACCTGATGATCGTTGATGTGTCGGCCCGCCACACGCCAGGTCCTCCTTCCCAAGAAAACCCAATGCATAGCGGCCGCCGCGACCATCACAGGCACCCTTCAAAAGGCGCCTCCTGCGTTCCGGTATCGGCTACGGGCTACGCCCTTCGCCAATTCCGGAACGCAGGATTCTCATCTTGTTTGTCGCGCTTTCTCACCCTGAATGTCGCGCGACACTCGGCCCGGCCACGCCATCAGGGGCAGCGCCCTGAAGATATTGCCGCTTTTAAAAAGCCTTCCCCGCCCGTCTGGCGCAAATCCGAAGGCGCCTGCCCAAAGGCACCCCGATAGAACTGTGGTGGCAAGATGAGGCCCGGATCGGGCAGAAAACGCAGATCACCCGACGCTGGGCCAAGCGTGGCACCAGACCCGTTGCGCCCCGTGATCTACGCCGGGCTTCGGCCTGGATCTTCAGCGCAATATGTCCTGCTGAAGGGAAAGGTGCGGCGTTGGTCATGCCACGCTGCAACAGCGAGGCCATGGACATGCATCTGGCAGAAATCAGCAGCCAGGTCGCACCCGGTGCTCACGCCGTGCTCATGCTCGATCAAGCCGGGTGGCACATGTCCGGCAAACTCGACATTCCGGCCAATATCACCCTCCTGCCGCTGCCGCCCAAGTGCCCCGAACTCAACCCCGTAGAAAACGTGTGGCAGTTCATGCGCGATAATTGGCTCTCGAACCGCATCTTCTCGTCCTACGACAACGTCGTCGATCACTGCTGCCACGCCTGGAACCGCCTCATCGATCAGCCATGGCGCATCATGTCCATCGGGTTACGCCAATGGGCGCATGGGTCATGATCAGAGAGTCTTGGTATAAGCCTCCGTCCAGCAAGAGCATTAGGCCTATCAGAAAAATCGGCAGCTTTAGTGTCTCTTCGAGAGGCAAAAAGGTAAGCGCTGTGTTGAGGCCACGGCGGTCCAAGGCATGAGTTCACCGACGGCGTTGGCGGGATGACCTGCGGCGAGCCTGGAGAGGGTCTCGGCGAGCCAGGCATGCGGATTGATGCCTGAGATCTTGCAGTTCTCGATCAGTGTAGCGATAACCGCCCAGTTGTCGCCGCCTTCATCAGAGCCTGCGAAGAGGGCGTTCTTGCGATTGAGGGCCTGCGGACGGATTGATCGCTCGACAGTGTTGGAATCCAGCTCGACGCGGCCGTCGTCGAGGAACAGTGACAGCCCGGGCCAGCGGGTGAGTGCGTAGCGGATGGCATCGGCAAGCTTGCTCTTGGCGCTAACCTGACGAAGTCGTGCCTCGAGGTAGATGTGCAGATCATTCACGATGACGCGGGCCTGTTCGGCGCGCAAGGTGCGGCGCTGCTCCGCCGAAGTGCCGCGAACCTCTTCCTCGATCGCGTAGAGCACTGCGATCCGGCGCAGCACCTCGGTCGCGACCGGCGAGCTGTCGGCCAGTTCGTAGAACTTGCGCCGCACGTGCGCCCAGCAGAAGGCCAGGCTCACTTGCTGCCGGCGCTTGGCCAGAGCAGCGTAGCCGCCAAAGCCATCGACCTGCAGGATGCCGACGAAGTCGCCTAGATGCGCCTCCGCCCGCTCACCCTTGCGGTCAGCGGCATAGAAGTAGGCCATCATCGGCGGATCTTCGCCGCCCCATGGTCGATCGTCGCGAGCATAGGCCCAGAGCTGGCCCGTCTTGGCCCGACCACGCCCTGGATCGAGCACCGGTGCCGTGGTTTCATCGGCGAACAGCCGCCCGGATCGTCGCAATCGCTCGAGGATGTGATCGCGCAAGGGGCGCAGATACCAAGCCGCCCGACCGACCCAGTCCGCCAGGGTCGAGCGGTCGAGCTGGACACCTTGCCGCGCGTAGATCTGGGCCTGCCGGTATAGCGGAAGGTGATCGGCGTCCTTGGCGACCAGCACCTGCGCGATCAGCGCCTCGGTGGGGATGCCTCCCTCGACGATCCGCGCCGGAGCCGGTGCCTGGACGATCGCGCCCTCGCATGACCGGCAGCCATAGCGCGGACGGCGCGTGACCAGGACACGGAAGGTGGTGGGCACCACATCAAGACGTTCAGCCACGTCTTCACCGATCTGGTGGAGCGCACCGCCGCAGCACGGGCAGGCCTTATCCTCGACATCGACGACCTGCTCGATCCGCTCGAGATGGGCCGGCAACGAGCCGCGGTTGACCTTGCGCGGGCGATCCGCCGATGCCCGGCTCGCCTTGTCCCCGGCGTGCTGGGCCTGGGCCAAGGCCATCTCGACCTCTTCCAGGGCAAGCTCGAACTGATCGGGATCGAGTTGCTCGGAACGGCGGCCAAACCGGTGCCGCTGCAGGGCCTCGATGATCGCCTTCAGGCGTTCAACCTCGGCTTGGAAAACCTTCAGAACATCAAGCTCGCGGGCCTGCTCGAGGACGAGCGCGCGGAGCGCTTCGGCGTCGTTGGGGAGATCCGCTTCCATGAGCATGGAAGGAGTGAATCAGTAGGAGGAACCATCGTCAACCGGCAATCTGCGGAGCGATCGGGCGGCGTCCGCCATGCACACGGCGCCAGTCCAGCCCCTCAAGCAAGGCGCCCAACTGCGCCGCCGTCAGGCGCATCACGCCGTCCTGGATGGCCGGCCACTTGAACCCGCCGGACTCCAGCCTCTTGGCCATCAGACACAGCCCCGTGCCATCCCACCAGACAAGCTTGATCCGATCACTGCGCCTGGCCCGGAACACGTAGATTACGCCTGAATAAGGATCACCGCCGTACTCGACACCGATCAGCGCGGCTAACGCGTCGGGCCCCTTGCGGAAATCGATCGGGCGTGTGGCCACCATGACCTTGGCACCTGCGCCGGGTCCGATCATCGAGTAACCCGGAGCGCTTCGATCACCGCCGCAATCACCCCGGCATCGGCGCCGCTGCTGATCTTCACCGCAACGCCGTCGATCTCCAGTTCCACTGCGCTCACCTTCGAGCGCCGTCGCTTCTTCGGCCGCTGGATCGCAGGCGTGAACTCCTCTGCGGCGCCGGCATCGACGACGGCGGGAACAAAGGCCGGCACGGCCGCGCCCTGGCTCTCCAACTGCTTGCGGAGCTGCCGGCGCCAGGTGAACAGCTGCGACGGGCTCATGCCATGCCGCCGCGCAACCGAGCAAACCGTCTCCTGCCCGGAAAAGCTCTCGGCCAGGATCGAAGCCTTGACCTCCGGCGGCGAATCCCGCCGCCGCTCCGCGCCAGTGAACACTTCGAAGCGGGTTACCCGACTAGTGCCAGCATCATCACATGGCATCGTCATAGCACCAGCGCCCTCCATCCGATTAGGGCGCTGAAACTCGGCGCTGTGCTTCAGCCCCGCAAGGTGGGGTCGCGGCCTCGCTTACGCAAAAAGTAGGTTGCGGCGAAGAGAATTGCTCCCAACGATAAAGCGTACCAGGGTAAACGGAAACTGATCATCATCGCACTCTAGCTGAGTGGTTTCTATGTCCGTAAGAGTCTGTTTGGAAAATCAGGGGTGAGCGTTTCG
Organism: Novosphingobium sp. KA1; assembly: GCF_017309955.1. Taxonomy (NCBI): domain Bacteria; kingdom Pseudomonadati; phylum Pseudomonadota; class Alphaproteobacteria; order Sphingomonadales; family Sphingomonadaceae; genus Novosphingobium; species Novosphingobium sp. KA1. Next base: position 1,775,598 of record NZ_CP021248.1, read on the forward strand.
GCGTAGGAGATTCCCGCCCATGGCGACGAGGATCATGGCCTGCGAGACGTCGATGCGCTTCTCGTAATCACGGACCAATCGGCGCCATCGGATCATCCAGCCAAAGGTCCGCTCGACGACCCATCGCCGGGGCAGGACCTTGAAGCCCTGCTGCTGATCGCTGCGCCGGATTACCTCGACGACGAAATCCAGATAGCTGGCCTTGTCCATGAGTTTCAGGCGGTCATAGGCGCCATCGGCGAAGAGATGTTTGATCCAGGGCCAGCGTTTGCGGATTCCATCCAGGATAGTCTGGGCGCCCGCGCTGTCCGAGATGTCTGCAGTGGTCAGGTTGACCATTAGCAACCGTCCATCGGTATCGACGGCTATGTGTCGTTTGCGTCCGACAACCTTCTTGCCTGCGTCGAACCCACGCTTTTCTGCCGATGGTGCTTTGACCGACTGGCTGTCGATCACTGCTGCGCTCGGACTGGCCTCCCGCCCCTGGCGCTCGCGATCGAGCATCAGTTCGATGTCGTGGATTGTCTGGAACAGGAACCTGCGAGCCAATTCCCGGAACCAGCCATAGACAGTCTGCCATGCCCCGAAGTGGATCGGCAGCATTCGCCAGCCACAGCCCGAACGAACAAGGTAGCGCACGGCGTTGATCACCTCGCGAAAATCCACTTCGCGTGGACGTCCCCGGCGGCCCGGCCTGGGCATCAGGGGTGCTAGGCGATCCCATTCCTCATCGGTCAGATCACTGGGATAACGCTTCGTCTTCTTGGCAATCTGGGCCATTCGCCCTCGGCTATGCTGGGTCCACATGCACAGCCTGAATCAGACACAGATCCACTCGGCAACCCCTGTCACCGATTTTCCAAACAGTCTCTAAAGGGGGCATTTTCAAACCAGCAATTACTTCGCGATGCCGATGGTCGGACGCTTACTGGCTATGAAGCTATCAGGTGATCTGTCTTTTGCAGACGCAAAAAAGGCCCCATTTATGGGGCCTTTTGTCTTACTCGTATTGAGTAATTTGAGATTGTGAATGGGTTTTAAGCTACGCTGTCTACAATGCCTGGCGACGTCCTACTCTTCCAACGCTTGAGCGTTAGTACCATTGGCGCTGACAGGTTTCACGGCCGAGTTCGAGATGGGATCGGGTGGGTCACTGACGCTATGGTCACCAAGCAATGGAGACAGCGTGCTGTTTTTTAATCGATGTATGCCCGTGCTTTATCTGGCTGGATGATCGTCCGATCATCTTTGACGGTGCTGCTTTTTAGGCAGGGTTGTCATTGATGGTGGGATTCATCAAGCATGAACAGAGTTATTAGGACCGGTTAGCTCCATGCGTTACCGCACTTCCACACCCGGCCTATCAACGTGATGGTCTATCACGACTCGAAGATACCTAATCTTGAGGGAGGCTTCCCGCTTAGATGCTTTCAGCGGTTATCCCGTCCATGCATAGCTACCCTGCTGCGCGGCTGGCGCCACGACAGGTACACCAGAGGCATGTTCAACCCGGTCCTCTCGTACTAGGGTCAACTCCTCTCAAGTATCGACGCCCACGGCAGATAGGGACCAAACTGTCTCGCGACGTTCTGAACCCAGCTCACGTACCACTTTAATTGGCGAACAGCCAAACCCTTGGGACCTGCTCCAGCCCCAGGATGTGATGAGCCGACATCGAGGTGCCAAACGATTCCGTCGATATGAGCTCTTGGGAATCATCAGCCTGTTATCCCCGGCGTACCTTTTATCCGTTGAGCGATGGCCCTTCCACGAGGGACCACCGGATCACTATGACCGACTTTCGTCTCTGCTCGATTCGTCAATCTCGCAGTCAGGCAGGCTTATGCCATTGCACTCTTGCAGCCGGTTTCCAACCGGCCTGAGCCTACCATCGCGCGCCTCC
>NZ_CP021248.1:1782500-1801208 GCF_017309955.1 Novosphingobium sp. KA1
AGGTTGTAGCCTTCATCCAGCGGGGAATTGGCATTGACCGACTTGGCCCCGGTATCGTCCACCGTGTGTTCGATGCGCACGCCGGGGACCAGTACCGGCCCCTCGAACTTCAGCGTCGCCATCACGTAGCCGGCGGCGATCTTCTCGCGCACGTCGTAGTCGCTGGCGAGGCTGTCGGACAGGGTGCCGGCGGTATCTTCCTTCTCGACCGCAGGATTGGCCGCAAGATAGGCGCGCGCGGCGGCGTAATCGATGCGGGTGCCGAAATCGAACATGCCGCCATAGAAGCTGTCGTCGCCCATGGTGGCGCCGCCCTGGTCGAGCGTCCACTTCGTGCTGCCGGCCTTGTAGTCGACCTTGTCGTGGTCTTCCGCCTTGTGGCGGGCGATGTACTTGGCACCGATCGCGAAGGTGGAACCGTCGCCGATGGCGATGGGGTGGGTGTAGTCGATCCCGCCTTGCCAGAGCTGCTCGTAAGCATGACGCTGCTCGAAATTGTACTTGCTGAATGCAAAGGACGAAGACCTGGCGAACAACGCGGCGTCGCCTGCGACCATCGTGTAGGGATCGGTCGACCCGTCGTAATCGATCGCCGTCTTGCCCTTCGCCCCCGTGAAAGTGAACTCGCTGCGGACCGGGTCCTCCTTGGTCACGCGGGTCCAGCCGCCCGACAGTTCGAGCTTGCCGCCCGCCACATCGTCGAACTCGCCGCCGAGGGTAGCCGACCTGGTCTTGTCGTCCTCCTCGCGGTGGCGGACGAGGGTCGTGGCGGTGCACATCAATCCGCTCGCGTCGCCGGTCACCGCAAGGCGGTTCTGGTCGGGCAGCTTGCCCACGTCGTTGGCCTGAAGCGTCTCGACGGCGTTCAAGGCCTCGCGCTTTTCGGTCAGGGCCTTGCGCTGGGCAGCAAGATCGCCGGTCACGACGATCGTGTTCGCCGTATCGGCATCCGGCGCAGCGGCGTCCTCGGCCAAGGCCGGTGCGGCCGAGCCAGCCATGGCGGCCACGGCCAGCGAAACCAGAGAGACACGGCGAAGCAATGGAGCGCGCGGCAGCGACATGGGCGATGTGTTCCCTGAGCTCGGTTAGGCGAGCGGCCACTGCTCAGGGCCCATGACAGCTCGGTGACAAGGCCGCCGCATTGACATTCCTGCGACAACCCTGACAGTTTTGTGGTGATTTAATGATGAAAAACAGCCGGTTGGATCAGTGATCCGCATGATGCGAGCGGCGGCATTGACTCCGTTTCCCGCCCGGCCTAGCCATGCAGCCATGACACAGACGTTTCTCACCGCGAGCAACTATTACCGCCGCTGACCCAGCGGTGAGTGTCTTATTGTTCTCAACCGCTGCGTAGCCAGCGGTTGAACATCCTCCTTACTCGACCATGGTTACGCAGCCTTTCTTCAAAAGGCTCGAACTCGTGGAATTCCGTAAATCCGCTTCGCAAGTCTCACTCGGGATCATCGGTCTCGGCGCTTTCGGCCGGCTCATGGCGGAGCACCTGGCGCCGCATTTGACTGTCCTTGCCCACGATCCGCATCCGCCGGAAATCGTTCCCGCAGGCGTGACGATGGTCCCCTTGCGCGAGGCATGCCGATGCGATCTCGTGGTGATCGCGGTTCCGCTCGCCGCTCTGGCGCACGTGTGCCGGGAAATGGCGCCCCTGCTTATGCCCGGAACGCTGGTCGTGGATGTCTGCTCCACCAAGGTGGAGGCGAGCGCCGCGATGCGGGCCGAACTGCCGCCATACGTGGACCTCGTCGCCAGCCATCCGATGTTCGGTCCGCAAAGCATCCTTGCCGGAACGCGCGGGCTGAAGCTGGTGCTCTGCCCGCTGCGCGGACGACGCGCGGGCCGCCTTGCCGCTTTCCTGCGCAAGCACTTCGGCCTGAAGATCCTGATCGCCACCCCCGACGAACACGACCGCGAGGCCGCCTTCACGCAGGGCCTCACCCACCTCATCGCCCATGCCCTGCTGCGCATGGACGAATTGCCGGGTCGCATCACCACCCGCAGTTTCGATCTGCTGAAGCAGGCCGTGGACATGGTCCGCCACGATGCGCCCGGCGTGCGGCAGGCGATCGAGAGCAATCCTTATGCTGCGCACGCACGCGGCCTGTTCCTTGCGGAGCTGGACACCATCCGCGGCGAACTCGGCGGCGGCCCGGCATGCAAATAATGCGCCTGCGCTGACCGGAAACAATCTGGCGAAATCATAAAGGGAGAGGCACAATCATCGCGCCGCTGCGTTTCCCCGTGGCTGGCAAAGCCGGAAGCCGAAAGAACAGACCCATGACCGATCGCAGCCCCCAGGACGTCCAAGCCGCCCAAGCCGCCATCGATGCAACGCCGGTGGAAGGCGTTGCCGACTATTCCGGCCCGGCAGGCGGCTGGGGTGCGCTGGGCGCGGTGGCGCGCGCCGTGCGCGAGCAGATGAAGACCAGCACGCACACGCGCGCCCTGCTCGAGATGAACCAGCCGGACGGGTTCGACTGCCCCGGCTGCGCCTGGCCCGATCCCAAGCACACCTCTTCGTTCGAATTCTGCGAGAACGGCGCCAAGGCGGTGACCTGGGAAGCGACCGTCAAGCGGGTCGATCCCGACTTCTTCGCCCGCCACACCGTATCCGAACTCTGGACCTGGAGCGACCACCGGCTCGAAGACGCCGGGCGCCTCACCCATCCGCTACGCTACGATGCCGCGACCGACCACTTCGTGCCGGTGACCTGGGACGAAGCCTTCCGCCATGCCAGCGCCGCGCTGCAGGCGCTGGAGCATGCCGACGAGGCGGAGTTCTACTGTTCGGGCCGCGCCTCCAACGAATCCGCATTCCTCTACCAGCTCTTCGCGCGCGAGTTCGGGACCAACAATTTCCCCGACTGCTCGAACATGTGCCACGAGGCGACCAGCGTCGGCCTGCCCCAGTCGATCGGCGTCGGCAAGGGCACCGTCACGCTCGACGATTTCGACCATGCCAACGCGATCTTCTGCATCGGCCACAATCCCGGCACCAACCACCCGCGCATGCTCTCGACACTGGCCGCTGCCTCCAGGCGCGGCGTGCCGATCGTCGTTGCCAACCCGATGCGGGAACGCGGACTGGAACGCTTCAAGTCACCGCAGCATCCCGGTGAAATGCTGCGCCCCGGCGGCGCCACGCCGCTCGCTTCGGCCTATCATCAGGTGAAGATCGGCGGCGACCTTGCCATGCTGAAAGGCATGATGAAACGGGTGATCGATGCCGGCGCCCTCGACCATGCCTTCATCGCCCAGCATACCGAAGGTTTCGAGGCACTGCGGGCCGATCTCGACGCGACATCGTGGGAATGGATCGAGGCCTCCTCGGGCCTGTCACGCGATGCCATCGAGGCGATGGCCGAAGTCTACATCAAGGCCGAGCGGGTGATCGTATGCTACGGCATGGGCATCACCCAGCACCGCCACGGTACCCAGAACGTGCAGGCCATCGCCAACCTGCTGCTGCTGCGCGGCAACTTCGGCAAGCAAGGCGCGGGCATCTGTCCGCTGCGCGGCCACAGCAACGTGCAGGGAGACCGGACCGTCGGTATTACCGAGATCCCCGCCGAAGCCATGCTGCAACGGCTCGATGCAGCATTCGGCATCGCCAGCCCGCGCAAGCACGGGCACAATGCCGTCGAGGCGCTCCAGGCCATGGCCGAGGGGCGCTCCAAGGCTCTCATCTCGCTCGGCGGCAATCTTGCCGTGGCCATGCCCGATCCGGAAACCTGCTTTGCCGCGGTGCGCCGGCTCGACCTTTCGGTCAGCATCCTCACCAAATTCAACCGCACCTGCCTGCTCACCGCAAAGGAAACGCTGGTATTGCCCTGCCTCGGGCGCACCGAACTGGACCTCCAGAACGGCCGCCCGCAATGGGTGACGGTGGAAGACAGCATGTCGATGGTCCACGCCTCGCGCGGGAAGCTGTCTTCGCCGGGCCCGGAAGTGCGTTCGGAACCGGCCATCGTAGCCGGGCTCGCCAAGGCGGCAATGCCCACGAGCAAAGTGGACTGGGACAGCCTCGTCGCCGACTACGACCGCATTCGCGACAAGATCGAACAGGTTTTCCCCGACTTTCATGACTTCAACGCCCGGGTCCGCGAGCCCGGCGGCTTCCGCCTCACCATCGCGCCGGACAAGCGCGTCTGGAACACGCCCAGCGGCAAGGCGCAGTTCTTTGCCCACCCCCACGTCGACGAGCGCGGCGATGCCAGGCTCCTGCTCACCACGATCCGCAGCCACGACCAGTACAACACGACGATCTACACGCTCGACGACCGTTATCGCGGCGTCACCGGGCGGCGCGACGTGATCTTCGCGAACGAGGTGGACCTCTCGCAAATGGGCCTCGCCCACGGCGACGTGGTCGATGTGGAAGCCGCCGGCGGCGCGGTGCTGCGGGGCTTCACGGTGATCGCCCACGCCATCGCGCGCGGCTCGCTGGCGGCCTATTATCCGGAAGCCAATTGCCTGGTGCCGCTGGGCGATCACGACCCGGTCAGCGGCACGCCAGCCTACAAGTCGATCCCGGTCACCTTGCGCGCGGCCGCCTAGGGCGGGTTATCCTCCATGGGAACCGCATGCTTCCGGTTTGTCATTGAGGTTTGATTTTCCAGCGATATGCTGTCCTCTCATGAGGGGACGGGGCGTTTCGTGACGATCGACTTGCGCGCGGTGGAACAGCTTGCCGCCGACCAATCCTCGCTCAAGGCCGCAGCGGGACTGACCAGGCCCGCCAAGTGGTCCGGCATCGGCATCAGCGCCGATGACACGCTGATCTGGGGCGAATGTGCAGGCTCCGGCGCCAATCCCTACCGCGTGATGGCGGACCTGCGCGACCTCGGCAACAAGTGCACCTGCCCCTCGCGCAAGTTCCCCTGCAAGCATGTGCTCGCGCTGCTGTGGATCCGGGCCGAGGCGATCCTGCCGTTTCCAGCGGCCGACACGCCGGAGTGGGTGAGCGACTGGCTCGGCCGCAGGCGCACGGGAGGCGCAGCCAGGCCCGCTGCCGCGCCCGGCGCGCCCAGGGACCTTTCTGTCGCACGCACCGCCGAACCCGAAGCCGCAGCTAGCCAGGTCCCCGAGGCAGCGGCCCGCCGCGAAGCCGCATCGGCCAAACGTGCGCAAGATACCGAGCGCGCCGCTCTCGAGGCGATGGACGCGCTCGAACAGTGGATCGGCGACCAGTTGCGCATGGGCCTTGCCTCTTTCATCGACGAGGCGACCACGCGCTGCCGCCGCATCGCCGCCCGGCTGGTGGACGGCAAGGCGGCGGCCCTGGCCGGACGGGTCGACGAATTGCCCGCCCGGCTGCTGGCGCTACCAGCCGGAGACCGTGCACGCGGCGCTGTTGTCGAACTGGGCAAACTGGTCACGCTGGCCCGCGCCTTTCGTGCCGCCCCCCGCGATCCGGCCATCCTGCGCGCGGTGACCACTGCCGAAAGCCGCGAGACGCTGCTGGCCGCGCCCGATCCGCTCATCGTGTCCGGCTCCTGGGAAGTGCTGGCCGAACATGTCCGCACCCGCCGCGACGGGCTCGTTTCGCAAACCTGCTGGCTGCTCGATCTGAACCGCGAGAGCGCAAGCCCCCGATTTGCGATGCTGCAGGACTTCTTCCCGGCCAGCGCCGGACGGCGCGCTTCCGCCTTCACGCCCGGCGAGCGTTTCCTGGCCGACCTGCTGTTCTACCCCTCCTCTGCCCCCTTGCGGGCACTGCTGATCCAGCGCCGCTCCGGCGAAACCGAGAGCACATGGCCGCAAGCGGAAGCCGAGCCCATCACGGCGCTTGCCACGGCCTTGCACCATGAGCCCTGGGCGCTGGACGTACCGATGCTGCTGCCCCGGGGCCGCCTTGCGCTCGACGCATCGGGCGCAGGCTGGTGGCAATCGGCCGACGCCGCCGTCACGCTGCCGCTGGCGGAAGAACCCACCCGCCTCGCCCTTGGCACCGATCTTCTTGGCGCTGCGGCGCTGTGGTCGGGCAATCGCCTGAGGCTGCTGGCCGCGCAGACCGCGTGGGGGCGGATCGACGGCCATGCCTGACCTCGCGCCCGAAACCATCCTCGACACCCTCGGCGCGATCCTGCCGCGCTGGACCATGGGCACCGCCGCCGCGCCGCAGGCACAAGTCTGGCAGGCGGTGCTGGGCGACGATCCCGCAGAGGCGGAACTGCGATTGCTGGCAATGGCCGGACAGTTCCTGGCGACATGTGTGGTAGCCCAGCCGCCCTCCCCGCTTCAGGCGCTGCCCGACGTGCCCCCGCTCACCTTGCCCGTGGTGCCCGAGAGGATCCGCCCGCTTGTCCGTCGCACCCTCGCGGCCACCCGGGAAGCGCGCCCTCGCACCGAGCTCCTCCAGTTCCTCGCGCAGCGCGGCTGGAGCGTACACCCCGCCGACTGGATGCCGACCGCCAGCGACGAGGATGCGCCCGATGTCTACGCCCCCTGGCGCGACTGGGCGGATCGGAGCGCTGGCGCTTCTTCCGGCCATGCACAGGCAAGCGATCCGCTGACAGCTGAAAACTGGGACCATTTCCGGCCCGCTGCGCGCAAGGTGGCATTCACCGTGCTGCGTCAGCACGATCCGGATGGCGCCCGGGCGCTGCTGGAAGCGAAACTCGCCGCCCTCGGCGCGGACGAGCGGCTACGCCTTGTGGGCGTACTGGCCAACAGGCTCTCGCAGGCCGACGCGGAACTGCTCGGCCAGCTGGCGACCGGCGACCGGGCACCCAAGGTGAAGACCATGTCCGCCATGTTGCACGCACGGCTGGGGCACGGCAGCGGCGCAGGCAGCGAAGATGCGGAAGAGCTTTGCGCATTCTTCGAGTTTCGCACCAAGGGCCTGCTGCGCCGCACGCGGGTGCTGGGCGCTTGCCCGATCAAGACCCCCGCGCAGGCCGCGCGGCGCCGGCAGCTTTTCGATATGGTCGACCTTGCCGCCTTCGCAGCAGCGCTGGGCCTTGGCGCCGATGACCTGCCCGCGCTCTGGCAATGGGGCGAAAGCCCCGATGCCGATGTCGGTCTTGTGGCGATGGTCGCCCGGTCGGGTTCGGACGGTGCCGTCGAAGCGGTCGCGCAAGTTCTGGCGGCCGCCATGTCCGGCATGGCGCCACTGGCCGCCGAACTGCGCCCGCGCCTCGGAACCGCCGGGCAAGCCGCCCTCGCCCGCGCCGCACTGGCGGCGGGCGAGACATTCACGGGCGTGCTTTCCCTCGCCGGAGGCACGGGCATGAACGACAACGTCATCGTCTCCCCCGCAGGCAAGGCGCTGCTCGCGGCCCTCTCCGCCAACGACACACAAACGGCGCGCGGTACTGCTGTGGTGACCGGCGAACTTGTTGCGCTCGGCCTCATCGCCTCGCGCCGGGCCGCCGTGGATGCGCTCGAGAGAATTGGCCGAAACGGCATGGCCGCAGCCGATCCCCGCCTCGACATGCTGCGGCTCAATGCTGCGCTCGACCATTCGCCCGCCGTGGCAAGCAAGGAAGACCTGTGATGACCGAGAAGCTCAGGCTGCCCGCCGAACTGAGCCATGCCGCCGAACTGGCCGCCCTGGCCGCCGGCGATACCGGACACCGCCCGCCGGGCTGGGTGCTTTCCCCCAGGCTGGTGGTCACCTACCTGATGGGCGGCCATGCCGCCGACGGCACCGTGATCTTGCCCAAATACGTCGGCGACCGCCGCCTGATCGAAGCGGCGGTCGCCACGCTGGCGACCGACCGCGCGCTGCTGCTGCTGGGCGTGCCGGGCACGGCAAAATCGTGGGTCTCGGAACATCTCGCCGCCGCGATCACCGGCGATTCCACGATGGTCATCCAGTGCACCGCCGGAACCGACGAAAATCAGGTCCGCTACGGCTGGAACTATGCCCGCCTGCTGGCCGAAGGCCCCAGCCGCGCGGCCCTGGTGCCCACCCCGCTGATGCGCGCGATGGAAGGCGGCAAGCTCTGCCGGCTCGAGGAACTGACCCGCATGGGCAGCGACGTGCAGGACACGCTGATCACCGTGCTCTCCGAAAAGATGATGCCGATCCCCGAACTCAACGAATCGGTCTACGCCCGGCGCGGGTTCAACGTGATCGCCACGGCCAACAACCGCGACAAGGGCGTGAACGAGCTGTCCTCCGCGCTCAAGCGACGCTTCAATGTCGTTGTCCTGCCGCTGCCGGACAGTGCCGAGGAAGAAGTCGCGATCGTCGTGCGCCGGGTGGAGGAGATGGCCCACAATCTCGACCTGCCCGCCCCGCGCAACGTCGCCGAGGAAGTGGCCCGGGTCGTCTCGATCTTCCGCGAACTGCGCGCGGGCACGACCGAGGACGGCAAGGTCGCGCTCAAGTCCCCCTCGGGCGGGCTTTCCACCGCCGAAGCGATCGCCGTGGTGGTCGGCGGCATCAGCCAGGCAACGTTCTTCAACGACGGCAGGCTGACCCCCGAAACGCTGGCCGCAAACGTGATCGGCGCGGTCGTGAAGGACCCGGTGCAGGACAAGGCGGTGCTCGGCGAATACCTCGAAACCGTCCTGAAGAAGCGGCACGGCTTCGAAGGCTACTATGCCTCGCTGACCGACCTGATCTGACGCCATGTCCGCCCCGGTTTCCCTCTTCGGCATTCGTCACCACGGCCCGGGCTCCGCTCGCCGGCTGGTGGAGGCGCTGGACGCGCTCCAGCCGGTCGCCGTGCTGATCGAGGGCCCGGCGGACGCCTCGCACCTGCTGCCGCTGCTCGCCGATCCGGCGATGGAGACCCCGGTCGCGCTGCTCACGTGGGCGGAAGAGAACCCGGCAAACGCGAGCTTCTTCCCGTTCACGGACTATTCGCCGGAGTATCAGGCCGCGTGCTGGGCGGTGCAGCATGGCGCAATGCTGCGCTTCATCGACCTGCCCGCCTCGGACCGCCTCGGCGCCCACCACGACGATGCCGAAGAGCACGGCGGAGCGCAGGCTGACGATGCGGTCAGCCGCGATCCCATCGGCACGCTGGCCGCTGCCGCCGGGTATGCCGACGGCGAATCCTGGTGGGCCGACGTCATCGAGGAAAACCCCGATCCCGGCCCGATCTTCGCCGCGGTAGCCGATGCCATGAGCGCACTGCGCAGCGAAGGACCGCCGCTCTCCATGCGCGAAGCCGCGCGCGAGGCCCACATGCGCCTCGAAATCGGCCGCGCCGCCAAGGAATGCGACGGGCCGGTCGCGGTTGTCTGCGGTGCCTGGCACGTGCCCGCGCTTGCAGCAAAACATGCAGCAAAGTCCGATCGCGAGATTCTGAAGGGCCGCCCGAAAACCAAAGTCCGGGCCACCTGGGCGCCCTGGACCGCCCCTCGTCTCGCCCGGGCGAGCGGCTACGGTGCCGGCGTCGTTGCCCCGGGCTGGTGCGCGCATGTCTGGGCAGCGCACGAAGGCCCCGACCGCGCCGCCAGCTGGCTGACCAAAGCGGCGCACGCGCTACGCAAACGCGGCCATTTCGTCTCGACCGCAGGCGTGATCGAGGCGCAGCGCCTCGGCGTCGCGCTGGCCGCCTTGCGCGGCCGCCCCGCCCCCGGCTTCGAGGAACTGCGCGAAGCGGCCATCGCCTGCCTGTGCGGCGGCGAGGCGGCGTTGTGGAACGAGATTTCCGCCGAACTGCTGATCGGCGCGCAAGTCGGCGCGATCCCTCCCGGCATTCCGCTCGCCCCGCTGCTCGAAGACCTCCAGCGCCAGCAGAAGACAACCCGCCTCAAGCCCGAGGCACTGGAACGCGCGCTGACGCTCGACTTGCGCAGCGAAAGCGGCCTCGCCCGCTCCACCCTGCTGCACCGCCTGCTCGCCCTCGACGTGCCATGGGGCAAGCTGGCCGATGCCGGGCGCAGCAGGGGCACCTTCCGCGAAAACTGGGTACTCTCGTGGCAGGGGGAATTCGCGGTTCGGCTGGTCGAAAACCTCATCCATGGCTCCACCATCGCCCAGGCCGCCGCCGGGCGTTTGATGGAGGCGATGCGCACCGAGTCCGACCTCGGCAGGCTGGCCGCGCTGGTGCGCACGGCGATGACCGCCGATCTTGCCGCCGCCGCCGAATTCGGCACTGCAGCGCTCGAAACCCGTGCCGCGCTCACCAGCGATTGCGCAGCCCTGCTTGCAGCCTTGCCGCCGATGGCCGACATCGTGCGCTACGGCGAGGCCCGCGCCGGTACCGTGGCGCATCTGGCCACGCTGATGCCGCGCATCGTCGTCGAGGCCGCGCTGGCCCTTCCCCATGCCGCGCGCAATCTCGACGCCGACGCTGCGGACACCTTGCGCAAGGCCGTTGTCGCCGCCGACAGCGCCATCGAACTGGCGCAGTTGGACCAAACCGTGGCCGCGACCTGGCAAAGCGCCCTGCGCGCCTTGCTGCACGACGATCACGCCACCCGCATCGTCTCCGGCACCGCCGCGCGGCTGCTCTATGCCGCCGAATACCTCGCCGCCGAGGAAGCCGCGACCTTGCTCGCCCGCATGCTCTCGCCCGGAACGCCGGTGACCGAGGCCGCCGGGTTCTTCGAGGGGTTCTTCGAAGGCGCGGGCCAGCGGCTGATCCACGACCGCGCACTTCGCGCCGCGGTGGACGACTGGCTGCTCTCGCTGGACGAAGACGCCTTCACGTCCAGCCTGCCGCTGTTCCGGCGGGTCTTTTCCGTGCTGGACCACAGCGAACGTCGCCGGCTGATGGACGCGCTGTTCGACCGCTCCCCCGGCGGCGTAGGCGGCGGCGGAGCGGGGTATCGCCTGGTGCCGGGCGCTGCGGCGCTCTGGCCCATGCAGGAGAAGCGCATTCTCGAACTTCTGGCTGCAGGAGCACCCCGATGAGCGAAGCGGAACGCAGCCGCCGCTGGACGCTGGCGCTCGGCATCGATCCCGAGAGCGGCGCCGATCCGCTGTCTCCATCGGATCGGCGCATGTCCGATGCACTCGGCGCGCTCTATGGCAGTGCCGCGGATGCGCCGAAGAAAGGGCGCGGCGGTCTTGGCGGATCAGCGCCGAGCGTGGCGAAATGGCTGGGCGACATTCGCGCGTTCTTCCCCGCCCCGGTCGTGCAGGTGATCCAGAAGGACGCATTCGAACGCAAGGGCCTGCGCCAGATGTTGCTTGAACCCGAGTTTCTGGCGACCGTCGAGGCCGACGTGAATCTCGTGGCCGACCTGGTTTCGCTCCGCTCGGTCATGCCGGAAAAGACCCGCGAAACCGCGCGCGAGGTGATCGGCAAAGTGGTGGCCGAACTGATGGTGAGACTGGAGGCCCGCACGGCGGAGGCCATTCGCGGCGCGCTCGACCGGTCGCGACGCACCCACCGTCCGCGCTTTGCCGATATCGACTGGCCGCGCACGATCCGCGCCAACTTGCGCCATTACCAGAGCGAACAACGCACGGTAGTGCCGGAGCGCCTCGTCGGCTTCATGCGCCAGCAGCGCCGCATCGTCGATCTCGACGAAGTCGTGCTCTGTGTCGACCAGTCCGGCTCGATGGCGAGTTCGGTGGTCTATGCCTCGATCTTCGCGGCGGTCATGGCCTCGCTGCCGGTGGTGGCGACAAAGCTGGTCTGCTTCGACACCGCCATCGTCGACCTCACGGAAGAGCTTGCCGATCCGGTGGAAGTGCTGTTCGGCGTCCAGCTTGGCGGCGGCACCGACATCAACCGCGCCGTCGCCTATTGCGCCGACCGGATCGAGCGCCCCGCCAAGTCGCACCTCGTGCTGATCACCGATCTCTACGAAGGCGGCGATGCTGATGCCCTGGTCGACCGGCTAGCAGCCCTTTCCCGGCTCGGCGTCAACGTGATCGTGCTGCTGGCGCTGACCGACACCGGCCGTCCGGCCCACGATCCGGCGCTCTCGGCCCGCGTCGCCGCGCTCGACATCCCGGTCTTTGCCTGCACGCCCGACCAGTTCCCCGATCTGATGGCGGCCGCCTTGCGGCGCGAGGATATCGCCCAGTGGGCCGCCGCACAGGACATCAAGGCGATCCGTCCGGACGTGGGCTGAGCAAGCCCCCCGCAAACGCCGCTTGCGGGGAGCCCGTGGCTCAGAACGTGTAGCGCGCGCCGATCTTGAACGTGCGCGGTTCGATCACGCGGCTGAGGCGGCCTTCGACCGGGCCGTCCGCATCGAAGGCGGGGATGTAGGATTCGTAATAGTAAGCAATGTCCTTGTCCCGGCTGTCGAGGATGTTGAGGACCTCGCCGTAGATCTCGACCTTGCGGCCCTTCCACGCCGCACGGGCGTTGAACACGGTGCTGCCGTGATCGCGCACGCTGTTGTCCTCGACCAGCGGATATGGCCCGAGATGACGCACGCGCAGGCTCACCTCCCATGGGTCGAGGACGATGGCCGCACCCGCCGACGCCGCATTCTCGAAGGCGTTCGGAATACGGTCGCCGTTGTCGTAGCGCGAGTGGTTGGCAGTATAGTTGCCATCGAGCGCAAGCCACGACAGCGGCCGCCAGAACGCGACCATTTCGTAGCCATGGCGCCTGCTCGCCCCGGTCGGCTCGACCGCGTTGGAATCGCCGACGAAGCGCAGTTCGCTATCCACATCCAGCCACCAGTACGTACCCGTCAGCGAGAACGTGCCGGACTGGAAACGCGCGCCCAGTTCCTTGCCGGTGCCGCGCACCAGCACGGGCACCGGGGTATCGACATTGACCGCGCCGCGCACATCGTTCGAGTGAAATCCCCGCCCCCAGTTGGCATAGAGTTCCAGCTGCGTCGCGATCACGTACGCTGCCGAGAATTTCGGCGAGACGATGGAATCGTGCCCCTTGCCCGCGCCGAGCGCGACTGCGGCTGCGTCCCGTGCGCGCACCGAATAGTGGTAATAGTCGCCGCGCAAACCGCCCGTCAGGCGCAGGCCCGGCAGCGGTTTCCAAGTCGCCTCGCCATAGAGCGCGCCGGACAGTTCCTCCACCTGGTAGCGCCCCAGCGAATGGAGCACCTGCCGGGCCGTAGTGCGGTTCACGCCAACGTTGCCGATATGGTCATAGCGGTTCTCGGTGCCGACCGAGAATTCGAGGGTGCCCGCCAATTGCCACTGCTTGCTGGCGGCAAGCCCGGTCACCCAGCGCCTGTCGTACTGGTCGATCTGCGCGCTGGTGCCGTCCGCCTCCGCATAAGTCGGGTTCGAATACATGGCCCAGTCGTAATACTGGGCATAGACGTTCGCGCTCCAGGTCGGCTGCGAGACCCGGACATTTCCGATCAGCCGCGTGCTCCGGCCTCGCGCGGTCGGATCGGGCGAACAGAACACATCACCGCAAACATCGGAACCGATGATGCGTTCGGGAATCTGCTCGGTCGGCCGCCATGTCGCCTGATAGGCATGGAACGAGACCTGAAACGCACCCTCGCCCAGCCCCCGCAGGTACTTCGCGAAGCCTGCGTAGTGTCGCAAATGCTCGTCATTTTCCCACGGGCCGTCGTAGCGCCTGGCCTGGCCGACCAGCGTCAGGTCGCCGCCGCCAAGGCCCTTGATCGTACCGCCCGCGGCAAGGCGGGCGGAGTTGAAGGAGCCCGCCTCGGCCGAAAGCCACGAACGGTCGAACCTGTCGATAGTGGTCATGGAGGCAGCACCGGCCAGCGCAAAGTCGCCACCATCTGCGCGGTAGGGACCTTTGCGGAAATCCTCGCGCGCGACGATCTCCGGGATCAGGCCATTGAGGTCGAGATAGCCCTGCCCGTGCCCATGGCTGCGCAAGTTCATCTGCACGCCGTCGATATAAGTCGTGAAATCGGTGCCGTGATCGAGGTTGAAACCGCGCAGGAAATACTGGTTCGCCTTGCCGCTCCCCGAATGCTGCGCAGCAACCATGCCCGGTACCGCCTCCAGCAGTTCCGCCACGCGCAGCAATGGGCGAACCAGCAGATCCGACCCGCCCACGCTGCCTTCGCTGGCGGCATGGGCCGTGCCGATCTTTGCCTCGCCGCGTCCGAAGACGACGATTTCCGTCGCGGCTTCAGCATCCCCATCCGCAACATCCCCGGCCAACGCCGGTACTGGGCACAGCACGCACAGCGCCGCGCTCGCGCCAAGCGCGATTCTACCGAAATTCATCTCATTTCCCCCGGCGCCTGCGACTGGAGGCGGAGACGTGCCGTCGACGACGGTCAGCGCGCGTCGACGGCCGGACGCCCGGGGCGACCACGACACGAACCGATGCGGCCTCCACCGCTCGTTCGTCGCTCAGACGGAAAAATCACCGGGCCTCGGCCATCCCCTGGACCAAAGCGAGAGCGACCATACGCCGGCAGGTCTCCTGGCTCGCGGGTCATCGCTTGATGCATGGCCTTCCCAGGCCTCGCAGGAGTTAGCGTCCGGCCCAGTGGCTGCGGCGGGCATCCTTGCCCCGCCGCGCTATGCATCGCGCTCTCCGCTTACAGTTGCAGGGACAGCCCCGGATTCAAGGGGTAACCCCTCTCACCGCGTTCCCTATTAAGCCTCTCTCGAGGCACCGGCGCGATCTTGCCTGTTTTCCTCAATACGAAGAAATCGGGCGGCGCTGGCTAACCGAGACACCGCTTCAGTGCAAGCGCGGCGGCACGATCAGCAGCGCCCTCAGGCCAGGCCGGTTATCCTCCAGCCGGAACCGCGCGCCATGCACCTGGGCGATGGCCGCGACCATGCTGAGTCCAAGCCCTTCACCGGCACGGCCTGCCGTATCCTCGCCGCGCAAGAACGGCTCGGTCACGCGTGCGGCCTCCTCCCGCGAAAGACCGGGGCCGTTGTCGGCGATGCCGATGTGCAGCCCGCCCTCCCCGCTCGCAAAGACCTCGATACGGCCGCCGCCGGGCACATATTTGAGGGCATTGTCGAGCAGGTTGCTGAGCGCCTGGAACATGAGGTCGAGGTCCAGGTCAGCCACCAGCGGACGCTGCGCGTCAAGCACCAGTTCGATGCCGCGAGCATCGGCTTCGGGTTGGTAGAATTCGACAAGGTCCTCCAGCAGGTTGACGATATCGCAGCGCTGGATGTGCAGCGGATGCCGCCCGCCCTCCAACCGCGAGATGCGCAGCAAAGCTGCAAAAATCCGCTGGAGCCGGTTCACCTCGGCGATCGCGTTGTCGATCTCCTCGCGCGCGGGCGTGCCTTCCGGCTCCAGGTGTTCAAGGGCCTCCAAGCGAGTCAGCAACCGCGCCAGCGGTGTGCGGAATTCATGCGCGACATTCTCCGAAACCCGCCGCGCGGTGCCGAACAGGGCTTCGATGCGCGAGAGCATGAGATTGATCGTTTCGTTGAGGCGATCGAAATCGTCGCTGGTTCCACGCACCGGCACCCGCTCGGACAGATCGCCATCCATGACCTGCCGCGCGGTCCGGGCCAGCGTCTCGATCCGCTGGCCGATCGCCCGGCTCATCAGCCAGCCGCCGGCAAGACCAAGCACCAGGGTCACGCAGACGATCCACAAGGCCGCCGTGCGCAGCAATTCGTCTTCCCGCAGGATTTCCTCGACATCGCGCCCCACCAGCAGCCGGGTGCCGTCTGCGAAGGTGCGATCGCGCACCAGCGCGGTGTAATCGTCCTCGAAACCATCAAGGAACGTATCCGCCTCGATCAGGGTCATATGGCTGGACGGGCGCCGCGGCCAACTGGGCAAATTGGCCGAAACGATCTCGCCGTCCGGCGCGATCAGCGCGTGGAAAGACTTGCGCACCCCGGCGGACCGCATGCGCCGCTCCAGCGCAAGACGCGTCGCGTCGATACCCTCGTTCTGCAGGACCCTGGCCATCTCGTCCGCCTCGCGGTCGACTTCGCTTTCGATCTCCTGCATCGGCCAGGCGACCCAGACCCGGTAGCCGATGGCCGCAACCAGCGCGACCGAGACGCACAGCAAGACGGCATAGAACAGCGCCAGCCGGAACGACAGCGACCGGAACAGACGGCTCATTCGACGCGCATCACGTAGCCGACGCCGCGCACGGTGTGGATGACCTGCGCTTCGTCGCCTGTGGTGAGCTTCTGGCGCAGCTTGCTGATGTGCTGGTCGATGATGTTGGTCTGCGGATCGAAATCGTAGTTCCAGACGTTTTCGAGCAACATCGAGCGGGTGACGACGCGCCCGGCATTGCGGGCGAGATAAGCCACGATCCTGAGTTCCCTCAGGGTCAGCGGAATGCGCCGCGCCCCTCGCGAGACGACGTGGGAAACGAGGTCGATCTCGACATCGCCGACCCGCAGTTGCTCGGCCGGTTCCGCCGGGGCGCTGCCGCGCCGGCCCAGGCTTTCGAGCCGGGCGAGCAGTTCGGACATCGCAAAAGGCTTGGCCATGTAATCATCGCCGCCCGCACGCAGGCCCCGCACCCGCTCGTCGACATCGCCCAGTGCGCTCAGCAGCAGCACCGGCGTCGCATCGTCGGTCGCGCGCAAGGCGCCAAGCAGCTTGAGCCCGTCGAGCCCCGGCAGCATACGGTCGAGCACGATCACATCGAAACGCTCGCACGTCGCGCGGACCAGCCCGTCGCGGCCATTGTCGCAATGCTCGACCAGATGACCCGCGGCGCGCAGGCCGCTGGCGATGTGGCCGGCAAGGCGTTCGTCGTCTTCGACCAGCAGGACTTGCATCGGTGCTGCGCAAACCTTCCGTGTTGATGCGACCGGCACCCGAAACTGGACCCGATCATGGGCAAAATCAAATGTTCGCCCCATCGGGCCGATATGCGCCCATGGCATCGCACCGCCCATGTCGCAATCGGTCGCCAACATGCCCGCCGGACAAACCGGCTCGTTCTCGCCTTCCCCCGCCCGTTCGAGCGGCAGCGATGCCGCCACACCGGTCCACGTGGTGGCCATCGGCGGCATCCACCAGTTTGCGCACATCGTCCCGGTCGCCTGCGAGATCGAGCGCCGCCAGCCGGGATCGGTCACCCTCTTCGTGCTTTCGCACAAGGACGCTGCGGCCGCAACCACGGTGATCCGCGGAAACGGACTGGCCATGCCGGCGATCACGATAATGACGATACCGCTGGCGCTGCGACCGCTGGCCAAGGCCGGGCTCGGCAAGATCCTCGCACTGGCGACCTGGAGCGGCCATCTCGCGCGCGCGCGCGTCCTGCTCTGCGCCGAACGTACCTCGACGATCCTGCGCCGCCTGCGCCCGGATTGCCCCCCCATCGTACACATTCCCCACGGTGCGGGCGACCGCGCGGTCGGCTTCGAGCCGCGCTTCAAGCTGTTCGACCAGGTACTGGTGGCCGGAAACAAGGACCGCGACCGGCTGATCGCCAGCGGCCTCGTCGCGCCCGAGGATTGCCTCGTCGCCGGACCGATCAAGCTGGCGGCGATCCTGGAGCGCGGCATCGCCCGCCCGCCGCTGTTCGACAACGCGCGGCCGACGATCCTGTTCAACCCGCACTTCTCGAAAAAGCACAGTTCGCTCGATAGCTTCGGACGCCAACTGGCCGAAGCGGTGCGCAAGGACGGGCGCTACAACCTCGTCATCGCCCCGCACGCCCGCATGGCAAAGTCGTGGAGCAAGCGCCGCCGGCTGAGCTGGCAAGCGCTGGCCGAAACCGGCCGGATCATCGTCGACCTTGGCTCACCGCGCTGCAACGACATGACCTATACGCTGGGTGCCGACCTCTATGTCGGCGACGTCAGCAGCCAGGTCTACGAGTTCCTGATCCGCCCGCGCCCCTGCCTTTTTGTCGATGCCAAGGGTATCGATTGGCAGGGCAGCGAGGACTACGCCATGTGGCATTTCGGCGAAGTGGTCGCGCCCGATTGCGCGCCCATTGCGGCCATCGACCGTGCCTTTGCGCAGCATGGTGCCTATGTTGCGTGGCAAAGGCAGCGCATGGCCTATTCCATCGCCGGCATGACCTGGGCGCCTGACGGTACCCCCCTCCTCGAAGGCACCGCCCCGGCGGCACGTGCCGCCGATGCCGTGATGCGCTGGGCCGCACTACCGCAGGAAGACGCCCTGCGCACCGCGGCCTGAGGCTCAACATCAAGATCCGGACAAGCGGGATTTGCTGAAGCACCGGCATGGGCTCGGGTCCGGCCGCCGTGTGAGCCGTCCGCTTTCCGCCCGCACCCGAAACAGGCGGCCATTGGGATGTAACACCCGGACTGGCCCTGATGGGTGCGATAGGCGTCTCCATTGCGGGCGACGACTTGACGCTGATCAACGGTGGAGGTTCCCCGAATGCACTGTGGACGCCCGTGCCCGCCACCATGCGCGGTTGCGATGCGATCCGCGCGCTCGGCATCAAAGTTCGCAACGGCACATTCGGCGGTGACTTGCATGAAGTGCTGCGCCCGGGGAGGCAAAGGGCGGCGGAAATTCCCGGAAACCGGGGGATACGCCCGTATCCCCGGGGAAACATCGAGCCCGGGAAAGCGGGCAGGCAGGTCATGAAAGCCTTTACCTCGGTACTCGGCAGCCGCATCCGTTGCTCTACAATGCGATCGTACCCGGCGAAATGAAGACCCAACAGCCCTTGTGGATCCTGCATATTCGCCGCGAGTGAATCATGCTGAAATAGCGGGATGGCGGCAGCAACACATGACGTAGAACGCGGTCGATCCCAGTGAATCACCCGCCCCTGTTCCTCCCGTCGTACCGCCGGAATGGCGGCAGATTCGCCCGGTAAAGGTGGCCGAAATCCCACAAGGTCCTTCGCGTCAAACGCGCTTTGCACTAGATATTGCGTCTCACGCGGTCATGTAGGCACCATAAGCAGGAATTGCTC